>NZ_JBFUMR010000036.1:0-47962 GCF_054049275.1 Nocardioides sp. P5_E3 | reverse complement strand
ACCATCGCTGACGAGCTCAACGACCGTCCCCGCAAACGCCTGGGCTACTACACACCCCGCGAACGCCTGACTACGTTGATCCAAGAAGATCTCAACCGCGTTGCAACGACTCCCTGAATCTGCCGACTCGGATCTTCCACGTTGTGCGCGCGATCCCCGGATATCCGGGGATCCCGCCGGCGAGCGCCGTCAGCGCGCCAGGAAGTCCAGCAGCGCCCGGTTGAACTCGTCGGCGTGGCTCACGTTGAAGCCGTGGGGCGCGTCCCGGACGACGACCAGCTCCGAGCCGGAGATCGCCTCGTGGGTGCGCCTGCCCGAGCCCTCGAACGGGACCGTGGCGTCGCTGTCGCCGTGGATGACGAGCGTCGGCACGGTCACCTGGGTGAGGTCGTCGCGGAAGTCCGTCGTGCCGAAGGCCTCCATGCACCCCAGCGCGGCCTTCTGGTCGCTCTGGTGGCACATCGCGATTGCCTCCTGGCGCTGCTCCTCGGTGACCTTGAGGTCGCCGCCGGCGGAGAAGAAGTCGCGGGTGAACCCGTCGAAGAACGTCGTCCGGTCCTCCTCGAGGCCCTTCGTCATCTCCGCGGCGGCCTCCTCGGTCAGCGGGCCGTCCGGGTTGTCGTCGCCCTTCAACAGGTACGGCGGGACGGCGGCCGCGAAGACCACCGAGTGGAGCCGGTCCTGGCCGTGGCGGGCGACGTAGCGTGCCACCTCGCCGCCACCCATCGAGAAGCCGACGAGGGTGACGTCGGTGAGCTCGAGTTCGGAGAGGATCCCGTCGAGGTCGTCGGCCAGCGTGTCGTAGTCGTAGCCCTTGGACGGCTTGTCGCTGCGCCCGAAGCCGCGGCGGTCGTAGGCCACGACGCGGTAGCCGGCGGCGCTCAGGGGACCCACCTGCTCGCTCCACGACTCGCCGGACAGGGGCCAGCCGTGGATGAGGACGACCGGGCGGCCGGAGCCGCCGGAGTCCTCGACGTGGACCTTGGTGGAGCTCAGCAGGCCGGAGCTTGCGGTGACGTCAGGCACGCGGTGTCCCTTCGTTGGGGCCCTCCGGGGGAGGGCCGGTCACTGGTGCTTCGAACGTAGGCACGGTTCCGGATGGGTCGTTCCACCCGCCGGGGTGGCCCGGGCAGGCCGGGCGGCGGGTGCCCTAGCGTGGCGGCATGATCGTCGCCTTCTCCCTGTCACCGATGTCCAGCGACCCGACCGGTTCGGTCACCGACGCGGTGGCGGCCGCCGTCCGGGTCGTCCGCGAGTCCGGCCTGCCCCACGAGACCAACGCGATGTTCACCAACATCGAGGGGGGGTGGGACGAGGTGATGGCCGTGGTCAAGCGGGCCGTCGACGCGGTCTCGGCGGCCTCACCGCGCGTCGGCCTGGTGCTCAAGGCCGACATCCGACCCGGCTACGACGGCCAGCTGACCGCGAAGGTGGAGCGCATCGAGGAGGCGCTGCGCGATGCACAGTGAGACCCGCAGCTATCGCACCGGCAGCGACGAGGTCGTGCTCGACCTGACGCAGGACGCCGTCGAGTTCGTCGCCGACCGGGGGGACGGGCTGCTGCAGGTGTTCGTCCCGCACGCGACGGCCGGCATCGCGGTGATCGAGACCGGCGCCGGGTCGGACGACGACCTGCTGGCGGCCCTGCGCGACCTGCTGCCCCCTGACGACCGGTGGCGCCATCGCCACGGCTCCCCGGGCCACGGTCGCTCGCACGTGATGCCCGCGATCGTGCCGCCCCACTGCACGGTCCCGGTCCTGGGCGGGCGGCTCACGCTCGGGACCTGGCAGAGCATCTGCCTGGTCGACCTCAATGTCGACAACGACGAGCGCGAGGTGCGCTGGTCGTTCCTGGAGGGATGACCGTGGACGTCACTATCCGCGAGGCCGGCGACGTCGACACCCCGGCGGTGGAAGCGGTCGTCGAGGCCGCCTTCGGCGACCATGGTGCCTCGGTCAACGACGTGATGGCGCTGCTGCGCGGGGTCGAGGACATGGCGGTGGAGCTCGTCGCCGAGTCGGACGGCGAGGTCGTCGGCTGCGTCGCCCTCTCACGCGCGTGGCTGGACGCCCGGGAGCGGCTTGTCGACGTCCTGGTGCTGAGCCCCCTCGCCGTGGCGCCCGACCACCAGCGGCAGGGGATCGGCGGCCGCCTGCTCGCCCAGGTCCCCGACGTGGCCGAGCGGCTCGGTGCACCCCTGGTCTTCCTCGAGGGCGCCCCCGACTACTACGGCAGCCACGGCTGGAGCGCGGCCTCGGTCCACGGGCTCGAGCGCCCGTCCCGTCGCATTCCCGAGCCCGCCTGCCAGGTCCTCCTGCTGGGCAGGCACGAGCCGTGGATGACCGGTCGCCTGGTCTATCCCGACGTCTGGTGGCGGCTCGACCTGGTCGGGCTGCGCGACCCTGACCTCGCCGAGATCGAGAAGGCGCTGGGGTCAGGCTGAGAGATCGAACATCTGTTCGATATACTGGGGTGGTGTTCCCCGCCCCCCAACCCCGCCAGCGGCCGACGCCGCCGCAGGGCCACGCGGGCGTCGCGCCCCCGGGCTGGCCGCGGCAGGTGCGACCCCCCGATGCGCCCGACTGGGAGGTCACAGCGGCCAGCTGGCTGCTCGACCTGTGCCCGCCCGACTACCGCCGCTTCTCCGGCCTGCGCCGGCACGTCGTGGTCCTCGCTCGTTTCGCCGTGCTCCACGTCGAGGCACAGCAGCTGGCGACCCGCCGCGGGCTCAGCGAGATCCGCGGTGACCTGAAGGACGTGGCTGACGAGGCGGTCGTCCTGGCGGCGGTGCAGACCTTCCAGCTCGAGGACGCCCGCCTGCTCGGCGTACGACGCGAGGTGGGGCTGGTCGAGGACGCCCTGCGGGGGCGTCGCTACCGCGTGCGGATGTGAGCGGTCGCTAGGGTCGCCCGATGCACAGGTTCGCCGCCGTCGCCGTGATCGATCCGCGCGGGCGGCTGCTGATGCAGGAGCGCGGCGACGACGCGCTGCACGAGCCCGGTCGCTGGGGCTACCCCGGGGGCGACCTCGAGGCCGGCGAGGACTTCGTCGACGCGGCCGTCCGCGAGCTCACCGAGGAGACGGGTCTCGTCGTGGACGCCCGCGACCTGGAGTCGCTGGGGGTGCGGCAGTTCCGGAGCGACGGTTGCGGCGGGGACGACGAGTTCGAGCTGTTCGCCGTCCGCACCGCCGCCGCGGCGTCCGAGGTCACGTGCGGCGAGGGCGTCCGGATGGCCTTCGTCGACCTCGCTGACGTCGCCGACCGACCGCTCCACCGGGCGACGCGGCTGACCCTCGACGCGGTGCGCGAGTGGCACGCGGTGCCACCTCCCGTCGACTTCGTCCAGGTGGCCCTCGTCGACCCCCGCGGGCGCGTGCTCATGCAGGAGCGCGACGACCGTGCACCCGCGTGGCCGGACATGTGGTGCCTCCCGGGCGGCGGGCTCGAGCACGGTGAGCAGCCGGTCGACGGGGCGGCGCGCGAGCTGGCGGAGGAGACCGGCGTCGTGGTGGACCCTGCCGACCTCGACGACCTCGGCCGGTTCACCCAGTCGACCCACCGCTATGGCGTCTTCGCTGCGCGTACGACGCTGGGGGACGACGACGTCGAGTGCCACGAGGGCCGGCAGATGGTCTTCGTCGCCCCCGAGCGGCTGTCCGGGCTCGACGTCATCCCGGCCACCCGCCTGGTGGAGCCCCACCTTCGGGACTGGACAGCGGCCCATCCGTTCGACCGTGGACCCGACCCGAGGCGCTTCGCCGGGATCATCCTCGTCGACCGCCGCGGCTGGATCCTGCTGCAGGAGCGCGACGAGTTCCCGCGCATCGACCCGGAGAAGTGGGGCCTGGCCGGCGGCCACGTCGACCCGGGCGAGGACTTCGAGCCTGCCGCCCACCGTGAGCTCGAGGAGGAGACCGGCGTACGCCTGCCTGCGGGCGGGCTGCAGCTGTTCCGCGAGTTCGTGGTCGACCACCGCGAGGCCTACGGCACGTGGGACGTCATGCAGGTCTTCGTGGCCGCCACTGACCTGACCGACGCCGACATCGACTGCCGCGAGGGACGCCAGATCGTCTTCGTCGACCCGGCGGTGGCGCGCGGGCTCGACCTCAGCTCGGCGGCCACCGACATCGTCCCGGCCTTCCTCGACAGCGACGTCTACGCCAGCATGGCGCCATGACCGCCCAGACCCTCACCGTCCACCCCGTCCCGTCGATGGGGGCGGAGGACGTGCTCGTCGCGCCCGACGGCACCGTCTTCACCGGCACCGAGGACGGCGCGATCTGGGCGCTCGACCCCGCGACGGGAAGCACCCGCCGGGTCGCCGACACCGGCGGTCGCCCGCTCGGCATCGAGCTGCTGCCCGACGGCGACCTCCTCGTCTGCGACGCGAAGCGGGGCGTGCTGCGGGTGTCGCCCACGACCGGCGCCGTCGAGGTGCTCGTCGGCGAGGTCGGCGGTGAGCCGATGAGGTTCTGCAACAACGCCGCGGTCGCCGGTGACGGCACCGTGTGGTTCAGCGACTCCTCGCTGCACTACGGCGTGGAGCAGTGGAAGGACGACTTCGTCCAGCACACCCGCACCGGTCGGCTGCTGCGCCGCGACCCCGATGGCTCGGTCGAGGTGGTGCTCACGGGGCTGGCGTTCGCCAACGGCGTCGCCCTCGCCGCCGACGAGTCCTTCGTCGCCGTGGCCGAGTGCCGCGGCCGCACGGTCGTACGCCTCTGGCTGGCCGGCCCGCGCGCGGGGGAGCGCGACCACCTCGTCACGGACCTCCCGGGCTACCCCGACAACATCAGCCGGGGCAGCGACGGGCTGATCTGGGTCGCGGTCGCGAGCCCGGTCGACGGCCTCGTCGAGCGGCTCGGCACGGCCCCGATGCCGCTGCGCAAGGCGGTCACACGGATCCCCGAGGCGCTCCAGCCCAAGCCCGCGCGGACGATCCGGGTGCAGGCCTACGACGACGACGGCCGGCTCGTCCACGACCTCGACCTGCCGGGCCCCGAACGCGGCGCCGGCTACCACATGGTCACCGGCGTCCGGGAGCACGACGGCAGGCTCTGGCTGGGGAGCCTCCACGAGCCGGCGGTGGCGGTCCTCGACCGTCCATGAAATAGACTCTCGCCCCATGGCTCTCCTCGACTCGATCGGCTCCCCGAGCGACCTCCGCGGGCTCTCCGCGGAGCAGCTCGACGAGCTCGCTGCCGAGATCCGCGACCTGATGATCCGCACCGTCGCGACGAACTCTGGGCACCTCGGCCCCAACCTCGGCGTCGTCGAGCTGACGCTGGCCATCCACCGGGTCTTCGACTCCCCGCGCGACCGGGTCGTCTTCGACACCGGCCACCAGTCCTACGTGCACAAGCTCGTGACCGGTCGTCACGCCGACTTCGCCACCCTGCGCAAGGAGGGTGGAATCAGCGGCTACCCCAGCCAGGCCGAGTCCGACCACGACATCGTCGAGAACTCGCACGCCTCCACCGCGCTGTCCTACGCCGACGGGCTGGCCAAGGCCTACGCCATCCGCGGTGAGGACCGGCACGTCGTCGCGGTGATCGGCGACGGCGCCCTCACCGGCGGCATGGCGTGGGAGGCCCTCAACAACATCGCGATCGCGAAGAGGAGCCGCCTCGTCATCGTCGTCAACGACAACGAGCGCTCCTACACCCCGACCATCGGCGGGCTCGCCACCGCGCTCACCTCGCTGCGCACCAACCCGCGCTACGAGCAGGTCCTCGACCTGGTCAAGAAGCGGCTCAACGCCGTCCCCGGCGTCGGGCACGCGGCCTACGACGCGCTCCACGCCGTCAAGAAGGGGATGAAGGACGCGCTCGCCCCGCAGGGGCTGTTCGAGGACCTCGGCCTCAAGTACGTCGGACCCGTCGACGGCCACGACCGCGCCGCGATGGAGCAGGCGCTGACCAACGCGAAGCGCTTCGACGGCCCCGTCATCGTCCATGCGCTCACGCGCAAGGGCCAGGGCTACGACCCCGCCCTGCGGCACGAGGCCGACCAGTTCCACGCCCCCGGACCCTTCGACGTGCAGACCGGTGCGGAGAAGCCCAAGGGCAAGATCTGGACCGACCACTTCTCCGAGGCGATCGTCGACCTCGGCGCCCGCCGCGAGGACGTCGTGGCGATCACCGCGGCGATGATGCACCCCGTCGGTCTCGACGTGTTCGCCGAGAAGTACCCCGAGCGCACCTTCGACGTCGGCATCGCCGAGCAGCACGCCGTCACCTCTGCCGCCGGACTGGCGATGGGCGGCCTCCACCCCGTCTTCGCGGTCTACGCGACCTTCCTCAACCGCGCCTTCGACCAGGTCCTGATGGACGTCGCGCTGCACAAGTGCGGCGTCACGTTCGTGCTCGACCGCTCGGGTGTCACCGGCGACGACGGCGCGAGCCACAACGGCATGTGGGACATGTCCATCCTCCAGGTCGTCCCCGGCCTGCGGCTCGCCGCGCCCCGTGACGTCACGCGGCTGCACGAGCTGCTCGACGAGGCCGTCCTTGTCGACGACGCCCCGACGGTGGTCCGGTTCCCCAAGGGCCCGCCGCCCGCGGACGTGCCGGCGATCGACCGGGCCGGAGGCGCCGACGTGCTCGTCCGCTCGGGCGACCGCGACGTGCTCGTCGTCGCGGTCGGCTCGATGGCGACCACGGCCGTCGAGGTCGCCGCGCGGCTCACCGACCAGGGCATCGGCGTCACCGTCGTGGACCCGCGCTGGGTCAAGCCGGTCGACCCCGCCCTGATCGACCTCGCGCGCGAGCACCGGCTCGTGGTGAGCATCGAGGACAACGGGCGCGTCGGCGGCTGCGGCGCGACGCTCCTGCAGGCCCTCAACGACGCCGGCGTGCGTACGCCGTTCCGCCTGCACGGCATCCCGCAGGAGTTCCTCGACCACGCCAAGCGCGACGTGATCCTGGCGCGCATCGGCCTCGACGCGCAGACCCTCGCCCGGTCGATCGTGGAGGACGTCACCGCCCTCGACAGCAGGCCCAGCGTCGTCGAGGTCGACCACACCGCCTGATCAGCTCACGGAGCGGCGAAGTGCAGGCCGGCCGGCAGCTGGAACTCGCCGAGCGCCGGCAGGTGCTCGCCGGGTGCGCAGGCGCCGGTGAGCGCGTCGCAGGTCAGGAGCCAGCCGTCCATCGACGCCTCGTCGTCCATGCCGTCGAAGGCGAGCGTCGCCACGGTGGTCGGGTCGAGCCACTGGTAGCCGACCGCCCACTCGTGGCCGTGGTCCAGCGTGACTCCCCGGCCCGTCGTCGTGTCGACGACCTTGCCGATGTCCGCGTCGTCCAGCGACAGCAACCCGGCGTCGGGGGAGAGGTCGGCGAACTCGCGCGCTGACACGTGCAGGGTCGTGCCCTCGCGTTCGAGGAGCACCGTCCGGCCCGGGGCGGTGCGGACCAGGGTGCCGGACTCGGCGTCGAGGACCACCGCGCGCGGGTCCGTGTCGATGGTGCGGTAGCTGCTCGGCGTCGACGGCTGCCAGGCGTACACCCCGGCCGAGTCGGCGAGGTAGACCTCGGCGCCGTCGATCGCCGTCACCCGCGGCCGCTCACCGGGGAGGGCCGGCCCCCGGACGGTGGCCCCGTCGGACACGTCGTAGCGCTCGACCCGTCGGTCGGCCCCGACCCAGGCGACGAACGTGCCGTCGGACACGAGCTCGGCGAGGTCGGTGTCCGGCGCCATCGTCTCGCCGACGACCCGGTCGCGACCGTCCTGCCACAGGTGCACGCGGTGGCCGGGATCCGTGTAGACGACGTCGTCGCCGACCCAGACCCAGGCCCGGACCTCGGCGGCGAGGTCGACGGACTCCCCGCCGGCCGTGTGCAGCGTCCGCCCGGTCGTCCAGGTCAGGGGCTGGACAGCGGCCGGGGGACTGCCCGCGACCTGCCCGTCGTCCCCGCCCCGGGTGCCGAGCAGCGCGGCTCCGGAGACCACGGCCACGACGGAGGCCGCAGCTACGCCTCCGACGAGGGCGGCGCGCCGGCGGCGTACGACTCGCTCGCCGTCGCGGGCGATGGCGGCCAGGTCGACCTCCGGCGCCTCGAGGTGGTCGGCACGGTCGCGCATCAGGTCGTTCAGCAGCCCGGTCATCGGGTCACCTCCAGCGGGTCGGGGGGGAAGAGGTCGGGGTCGGCGATCCGGTCGCCGAGGCGCGTGCGGAGAGTGCGGAGGCCGGTGGAGACCTGGCTCTTGACGGTGCCGACGGCACAGCCGAGGACCGCCGCGGTCTGGACCTCGGTGAGGTCCTCGTAGAAGCGGAGCACGATCGCAGCACGCTGCCGCGGCGGCAGGGCCTGCAGCGCCTGCCAGAGCAGGTCCCTGGTGGCCACCTCGTCGTCGTGACCGGCCCCGACCCGCTCGGGCACGGTGTCGACGGGACGCTCGCCCCAGCTGCGGCGGCGGTACCAGGTGATCGCCGTGGTCGTGATCGCCTTGCGCGTGTAGGCGTCGGCCTTGCTCGGGTCGCGCAGTCTCGGCCACGCGACGTACGTCTTGGTGAGCGCCTCCTGGAGCAGGTCCTGGGCGAGGCCACGGTCACCGACCAGGAGGTACGCCGTGCGGTGCAGCGAGGCCGACCGGGCGGCGACGAACTCGGCGAAGGCTGCCGGATCTCGTCGTGGCATCGCTGGGTCCTGACTGCTCGGGGGTGCTCACCCCTACCGACGATCCCAGCACCCCGGATGGTTGGGTCACCCGCGACACGCGAGACCGGGAGGCGCGGGAGGGCCGGTCGGGTCTACCTTGCAAGGATGAGTCTCTTCCGGACCAAGTCAGTCGAGCAGTCGATCGCCGAGACCGAGGAGCCGGAGCACCGCCTCAAGAAGAACCTCGGTGCCCTCGACCTCACGATCTTCGGTGTCGGCGTCATCATCGGCGCCGGCATCTTCGTCTACACCGGCCTGGTCGCCGCGACCAACGCCGGACCGGCCATCTCGTTGTCGTTCCTCATCGCCGGCCTGGCCTGCGCGCTCGCGGCCCTCTGCTACGCCGAGTTCGCCTCGACGGTGCCCGTCGCGGGGAGCGCCTACACGTTCTCGTACGCCACCTTCGGCGAGCTGATCGCCTGGATCATCGGCTGGGACCTCGTGCTGGAGTTCACGGTCGGTGCCTCGGCGCTGGCCGTCGGCTTCTCCGGCTACCTCACGGCCCTGCTGGACGGCACTCCGCTCGAGATCCCGGCGACGTTGACCTCCGCCAGCGACGGCGTCGTCAACCTCCCGGCGATCGTGATCACCCTGGTCTGCGCCTCGGTCCTGATCGGCGGCATCAAGCTCTCCAGCCGGGTCAACCAGATCGTGGTGGCCATCAAGCTGAGCGTCGTCGCCCTCGTCATCATCGTCGGCATCGCGCACGTCAAGACGTCCAACTACACCCCCTTCATCCCGCCGAGCCAGCCCTCCTCGGGCGCGGACGCCTCCGCCTGGAAGACCCCGCTGATCACCTCGATCTTCGGCCTCGAGCCGGCGGTCTTCGGGATCGCCGGGGTGATCGCCGGTGCCGCCATCGTGTTCTTCGCGTTCATCGGGTTCGACGTCGTGGCGACCACCGCCGAGGAGACCAAGAACCCGCAGCGCGACGTCCCGATCGGGGTGCTGGCGTCGCTCGCCATCGTGACGGTCCTCTACATCGCGGTCTCCCTCGTCATCACCGGCATGCAGAACTACCGCGACATCGACCCCGATGACGCGGCACCCCTCGCGACGGCGTTCGAGAACGTCGGGTTGCACTGGATATCGGACCTGATCGCCATCGGGGCCACCATCGGGCTGACCGTCGTCGTGCTGATCCTGATGATGGGCCAGACGCGGGTCGCCTTCGCGATGGCGCGTGACGGTCTGCTGCCCGTCGGCCTGGCCAGGGTCCACCCGACGTTCGGTACGCCGTACCGCATCACCGCGGTGACCGCGGTCATGGTCTCGGTGCTGTCCGGCTTCGTGCCGTTCGAGACGCTGGGCGACCTGGTCAGCATCGGCACGCTGTTCGCCTTCATGCTCGTCAGCGTGGGTGTGCTGATCCTGCGCCGGACGCGCCCCGACCTGCACCGCTCGTTCCGGGTGCCGGGGATCTACGTCGTCGCCACCGCGTCGGTGCTGCTGTGCGGATACCTGATGCTCAACCTGATCGCCGAGACCTGGTTCCGCTTCCTGGTCTGGATGGCCATCGGGCTCGTCGTCTACTTCGCCTACGGCCGCTCCCACAGCCGGCTCGGACGCGGGGACTACGACAAGCACACGCGTCCTGCCGACGCCGCTGCCGACCCCAGCTCCTGACGTCGAGCCGGCGCGTCCTGGCGCCGAACTGACGTCGAGCATGAAGGTCAGCCCGCCGTTCCAGAACGAGAACCCGGCCCCGGTGATCATCGCCAGGTCGATGTCCTGCGGGGCGGCGACGACGCCCTCGTCGAGCATCAGGCGCGCCTCCTCGGCCAGGCCGGACAACGTCTGCTCCCGCACCTCCTCGGCGGTGAGCACGACGGGGGACGACGGCTTCTCGAGCAGCTCCTCCACCTCGGGGTCGAGGCGACCGTCGGGGCCGTAGTAGGCGCCCTTCCTGGCCGCGACGACCCTTTCGAGGGCGGGGGAGACGTAGAAGCGGTCGGGGAACGCACCCTTCAGCGTCTCCACGTTGTGCAGCGCGATCGCCGGCCCCACCAGACCGAGCAGCTGGTGAGGCGGCATCGGCGCGATGCCGGCGAAGGCGCTGTCGGCGACGCCGACGGAGGTGCCCTCGTCGACGATCCGGCCGACCTCGCTCATGAACCGGCCGAGCAGCCGGTTGACGATGAACGACGGGCTGTCCTTGACCAGGATCGTCGTCTTCTTCAGCGCCTTGCCGGTGGCGAACGCCGTGGCCAGCGTGGCGTCGTCGGTGGCGTCGCCCTTCACGATCTCCAGCAGCGGCATGACCGCGACGGGGTTGAAGAAGTGGAAGCCCACGACCCGCTCGGGGTGCTCGAGGTCGGCGGCCATCTCGGTGATCGACAGCGACGAGGTGTTGGTCGCCAGCACGCACTCGGCGCTCACGACCTTCTCGACGTCTGCGAAGACCGTCTTCTTGACCGACATCTCCTCGAAGACGGCCTCGATCACGAAGTCGGCGTCGCCGAAGGCGACCTGCTTGTCGGTCTCGCCGGAGACCAGCGCCTTGTGGCGGTTGGCCTTGTCCTGGTTGATCCGGCCCTTGGCGAGCAGCTTGTCGATCTCGGCGTGGACGTAGGCCACGCCCTTGTCGGCGCGCTCCTGGTCGAGGTCGGTCAGCACGACGGGCACCTCGAGGCGTCGTACGAAGAGCAGCGCGAGCTGGCTCGCCATCAGGCCGGCACCCACGACGCCCACCTTGGTCACCGGGCGGGCGAGCGACCTGTCGGGCGCTCCCGCCGGCCGCTTGGCCCGCTTCTGGACGAGGTCGAACGAGTAGAGCGAGGCCAGCAGCTCGGCGGTCTGCGACATCGCCTCGAGGGCGTCGTCCTCGGCCGCGAAGCCGGTGTCGCGGTCGGTGTCACGCGCTGCCGCGATGAGCTCGACCGCCTTGGCCGCGGCGGGGGAGCCGCCGCCGGTCTTGGCCGCGACGATGCCGCGGGCGCGCTCGATCGCCGCGTCCCACGCCTCGCCCCGGTCGACCTCGGCGCGCTCGACGACGGTCTCGCCGCGGAGCACGGAGGCCGCCCAGAGCAGGGACTGCTCGAGGAAGTCGGCACCGTTGAAGACCGCGTCGGCCAGCCCGAAGTCGTACGCCGCCTGCCCGCCCAGCGTCCTGCCCTGGTTGAGCGGGTTCTCGACGATCAGCGTCACGGCCTTGTCGGCACCGACGAGGTTGGGCACCAGCCACGCGCCGCCCCAGCCGGGGACCAGGCCGAGCATGACCTCGGGCAGGCCGAGGGCCGGCGCGGAGTCCATCACGGTGCGGTAGGTGCAGTGCAGCGCCACCTCGAGGCCGCCGCCGAGGGCGAGGCCGTTGACGAGGCCGAACGACGGCTTGCCGCCGTCCTGCAGCTTGCGGAAGACCGCGTGCCCGAGCTCGGCGACCGTTCGCACGGCGTCGGGGCCGCCGCCCTGGATCGCGTTGAGGTCGGCGCCGGCAGCCAGGATGAATGGCTTGCCCGTGACCGCGATCGCGTCGATCGTGTCGTCGGCCAGCGCCGCGTCGATCGCGGTGTTGAGCGCGAGCAGCGAGGCCGGTCCGAACGTGTTGGGCCTGGTGTGGTCCTCGCCGTTGTCGAGGGTGATCAGGCCGATGGACGCGCCCGGCAGGCTGACGGTCCGCAGGTGGGCCTGCGTGACGCGCTCGGCGTCGGACACGATCGCCTGCGCGCGCTCGAAGATGCTGACGTCGTTCACTTGGACTCTCCCATCGAGTCGGGGGTCGCGGCCGCACCGGTCCAGTGGGGGTTCTCCCAGATCACCGTGCCGCCCATGCCGATGCCGATGCACATGGTGGTGAGGCCGTAGCGGACCTCGGGACGCTCCTCGAACTGGCGCGCCAGCTGGTTCATCAGGCGTACGCCGGACGAGGCGAGCGGGTGCCCCATCGCGATCGCGCCGCCGTAGGGGTTCACCCGCAAGTCGTCGTCGGCGATGCCGTAGTGCTCGAGGAAGGCGAGCACCTGCACGGCGAACGCCTCGTTGACCTCGAAGGCCCCGATGTCGTCGATCGTGAGGCCGGCGAGCCGCAGCGCCTTCTCGGTCGCCGGGATCGGGCCCGCGCCCATCACCTCGGGCTCGACGCCGACGAAGGCGTAGGTGACCAGGCGCATCTTCACGGGGAGGCCGAGCTCGCGCGCGGTCTCCTCGTCGGCCAGCAGCGCGGCGGTGGCGCCGTCGTTGATGCCCGCGGCGTTGCCGGCGGTGACGTTGCCGTGCGAGCGGAAGGGGGTCTTGAGGCTCGCGAGGGACTCCATCGTCGTCTCGGGGCGCATCGGCTCGTCGGTCGTGGCCAGCCCCCAGCCGGCGTCGGCCGAGCGGGTCGCGACCGGCACCAGGTCGGGCTGGATCTTCCCGGCGTCGTAGGCGGCCTTCGTCTTCTGCTGGCTGCGGACGGCGTACGCGTCGACGCGCTGCTTGGTGATCGTGGGGTAGCGGTCGTGGAGGTTCTCCGCGGTCTTGCCCATGACGAGCGCGTCGGGGTTGACGATGCGCTCGGACAGGATGCGCGGGTTGGGGTCGACGCCCTCGCCCATCGGGTGGCGGCCCATGTGCTCGACGCCGCCGGCGATGGCGACGTCGTAGGCGCCGAACGCGATGCCCGAGGCGGTGTTGGTCACGGCCGTCATCGCGCCGGCGCACATGCGGTCGATGGAGTAGCCGGGGACGCTCTGCGGCAGGCCCGCGAGCAGCGCGGCGGTGCGACCGATGGTGAGGCCCTGGTCGCCGATCTGGGTGGTGGCGGCGATGGCCACCTCGTCCACCCGCTCGGGCGGCAGGGACGGGTTGCGCCGGAGCAGCTCGCGGATGCTCTTGATGACGAGGTCGTCGGCGCGCGTCTCGGCGTACTGGCCCTTGGCCTTGCCGAACGGGGTGCGTACGCCGTCGACGAAGACGACCTCACGCTGTGGTCGGGACACTGGCTACTCCCAGGCTATGAGGGGGACAGGGTGCGCTCACGTTACCCCTGAGTAACAATGCCTGCCCACCAGGGCGGGTGTGTGTCGGGTCACGGACGGCGACTCACTAGGCTCTAGCCATGGCCGACCGACTCGTGCACATCGTCGACGACGCCGAGGTGCTCGCCGATGCCGGTGACCTCACCCTCGTCGTCGTCCTCACCGGCTTCCTCGACGCGGGCAAGTCCGCGGAGCTGGCTGCTCGGCACCTGTCCGACCTGGCGGAGGGCAAGGTGGTGGCCACCTTCGACGTCGACGCGCTGCACGACTACCGCGCCCGCCGGCCCCCGGTGACCTTCGTCCGCGACCACTACACCGACTACGAGGCGCCCCGGCTGGTCGTCCGCGCGCTGCGCGACACCGGCGGTACGCCGTTCCTGCTGCTCGCCGGCCCCGAGCCCGACATCCGGTGGGAGGCCTTCGCCCGCGCCGTCCGCGAGGTCGTCGAGCGCTTCGACGTCAGTCGGGTCGTGAGCATGGGCGCCGTGCCGATGGCCGTGCCGCACACCCGGCCGATCGCCATCACGCCCCACGCCAACCGCCCCGACCTCGTCCCCGGCGAGAGCCCGTGGCAGGGCGAGCTCCGTGTCCCGGCGAGCGCGCAGGCGCTGCTGGAGATCCGGCTGGGGGAGTGGGGCATCGATGCCCTGGGGTTCGTCGCCCACATCCCGCACTACCTGGCGCAGATGGAGTACCCGCAGGCCGCGCTCGTGCTGCTCGAGCACCTCGAGATCGGCGGCCACCTCACCATCGACCTCGGCGAGCTCCGGGAGGCGGCCGAGATCACCGAGGCCGAGGTCGACCGCTACCTCTCGACCCACGACGAGGTCGGCGACGTCGTCCGAGGGCTCGAGCAGCAGTACGACTCCTTCCGCGAGGCGGAGGCCGCCGGCAGCTCGCTGCTGGCCAGCGACGGCACCCTGCCCACCGGCGAGGAGATCGGCCGCGACTTCGAGGCGTTCCTCGCCGACCTCGACGACCAGTCCAAGGACAACGGCGACGACGCCGGCGGCTGGGACGGCCGCTGATGGCGGGCAGCGCCGACGAGCTGGCGACCCTGCTCGACCTCGAGCGCCTCGAGGTCGACCTCTACCGCGGTGCGCAGGCGCGCACCGAGCGCCAGCGGGTGTTCGGCGGACAGGTGGCTGCGCAGGCGGTCGTCGCCGCCACCCGCAGCGTCGAGAGCCAGTACGTGCTGCACTCGCTGCACTCCTACTTCCTGCGCCCCGGTGACACGACCGTGCCGATCGTCTACGACGTCGAGCGGATCCGCGACGGGCGCTCGTTCGTGACCCGGCGGGTGTCGGCGCGCCAGCACGGCCGGCCGATCTACTACATGACCGCCAACTTCCAGATCCCCGAGCCGGGCCTCGAGCACCAGGACCGGATGCCGGAGGTTCCCAGCCCCGAGCAGGGGATGCCGCTGGTGGAGCTCGCGCGCTCGCGCGGCCCCGAGGCCGCCGAGCAATGGGAGCGGGAATGGTCGGCGCTCGACATTCGCTACGTGGGGATCACCGGCCAGGGGCTCCCCGAGGATCCCGATCAGCCGGCCCGGGCCCGGCTCTGGATCAAGGTCGACGGTGAGCTCTCCGACGATCCGACGGTCCAGCAGGCGGCGTTCACCTACGCCAGCGACCTCACGCTGCTGGGCGCCGCCCTGGTGCCGCACGGCATCCACATCGCCTCGCCGCGGCTCCAGCCCGCGTCGCTCGACCACACGATCTGGTTCCACCGGCCGTTCCGCGCCGACGAGTGGTGGCTCTACGACCAGTTCTCGCCGTTCGCCGGTGGCGCTCGCGGCCTGGCGCTGGCCCGGGTGTTCTCGCAGTCGGGCGAGCTCGTCGCGACGGTGGCCCAGGAGGGCCTGATCCGGCTGCGCGACGACCGCGCATAGCATTACATCCATGTAGTTCTCGGCATTTCGCTGACGGGCGTGTCGCGCGCCCATAACCTGTGATCGCTCGTGTGGCGTCTGGGACTGCGGTGAACCCATGCAACTGGTGGGACAACGGCACGGACCGGTGGCGCCCGTCCCATCCCTCCGCCGTGTCGAGGACGCTCACCCATGGGTCCGACCCCCCGAACGACCGCGCTCGTGGCAGCCGCCGCAGCGCTGTCGCTGCTCGCCCCGCTGGCCCCGGCTGCCGCGCGGCGCTCGCCGGTCACGGCGTACCAGATGCCCTTCCCGTGCGGGGAGACGTGGAGCGGTGCCACCCGGGTCGGCCACAGCCCCAGCCGCTACGCCATCGACTGGAACCGCAACCCGGACCTCGGCGCCCCGGTCGTGGCGGCCGCCGCCGGGGTCGTGACGACGGCGCAGGCCACGCCCACGGGCGGCTACGGCCGCTGGGTGGTGGTCGACCACGGCAACGGGGAGACCTCGCTCTACGCCCACCTCGCCAGCGTCGTGGTCGCCCTCGGCCAACGCGTCGACCAGGGCGCGATGATCGGCACGCTCGGCGACAGCGGCAACTCCTCGGGCTCGCACCTGCACTTCGAGGAGAAGGTCGGCCGCAGCGTGGTCCCGGCCGTGCTGAACGGCGCCGCCTACCGCGACGGCGCCCAGACGTCGGTCAACTGCGTCGACGTGCCGCTCGCCGGGGACTACACCGGCGGCCGGGTGTCCGAGGTCGCCGTCTTCCGCCGCGCGAAGAAGTCGTCGTTCGTCTTCAACTCGGGCGCGACGGTGCGGTTCGGCAAGGCGTACGACGAGCCGCTGCTCGGCGACTGGAACGGAGACGGGCAGCTCGACGTCGGGGTGCGCACGCCGAAGGTGAGCAGGTTCAAGCTCAAGACCCCGACCGGCATCGTGAAGATCAGGTGGGGGCTGCCCTCGGACATGCCGGTCAGCGGCGACTGGGACGGCAACGGCACCACCGAGATCGGCGTGCGCCGGCCCTCCGAGGGCACGTTCCACCCGCGGATGGCGGACGGGACCTCGACCCCGGTCTGGCTCGGCGACGCCGACGACCTGCCCGTCACCGGCGACTGGGACGGCAACGGCACGACCGACCTGGGTGTCTTCGACCAGGCGACTGCCACCTTCACGCTGCGCAGCGTCAACGCCTCGGGGCTCTCCGTGCTCGAGGTCGTCCAGTTCGGCGCGGCGGGCGACCTGCCGGTGACCGGCGACTGGAACGGTGACGGGGTGACCGACCTCGGGGTCTGGTCGCCGGGGTCGGCGACGTTCACCCAGGGCCTCGGCCGCGCGCCCACCTCGGCCCGCGGGGTGCTGAGGACGATCCGGTTCGGCAACCCCCGCCGCTGACGCGCGCGGCGGAGGAGCGTCGGCCTCAGGCCGGTGTCGTCCGACCGAGCAGGTGCGGCGAGCCGTCCCTCGGGTTGGTCATCGCGAAGGCCCAGCCCGGGCCGTCCTGGTGGGCGGAGTAGCGCACCGTGCTCGGCAGGAGCACCGGCTTCTTGAACGCCACCTCGACGGTGACGGCGTCGGGCAGCCGGTTCTCGATCGCGGCGACCGAGCGTGCCAGGGTCCACATGCCGTGGGCGATCTGGCGCGGGAACCCCAGCGCCCTCGCGGTCAGCGGGTGGAGATGGATCGGGTTCGCGTCGCCCGACACGGCGGCGTACGTGCGCCCGAGGTCGGCGGGCAGGCTCCACTCGACGCCGCCGGTCGGCGGGTCCGGCAGCTCGAGGCCCGGCTTCGCATCGCCGTCGACGGACCGCCCGCGCCGCAGGTAGGTCGAGGTCGACTCCCACGCGGTCTCGCCGCCACCCGACACGGTGGTGGTGAAGTCCAGCAGGACGCCCCTGGCGTGCGGGCGCGGCGTGGCGACCGAGGTGGTGACGTCGAGCGCCTCGCCGACGCCGATGGCGCGGTGCGCCGTGATCGCGTTCTCGACGTGGACCATCCCGATCGCGGCGTAGGGGAAGTCCGCGTCGCTCATGATCGCCATGTGGAGCGGGAACGCCAGCAGGTGCGGGAAGGTCACGGGTACGACGTCGCGGCGGGGGAAGCCGCAGGCGGCGGCGTAGGCGTCCACGCGGGCACGCTCGACGACGACCGCCTCGCGGGAGTAGGCGAGACCGGTGAAGTCGCGCGCGGCCCCCTTGCGGATCCCCGGCAGCCGATTGACGCCCGGCACCGCCGGCAGCGCCGCGCGGACGAGCGTGGTCAGCCCGCCCGGCTCGCCGGTGAGGGTCTTCGGCGCCGTCATCAGGCGCCCAGCATCATCTGGCCGCAGACGCGCACGACGTTGCCGTTGACCGCGCCTGAGCCGGCGCTCGCGAACCACGCGATGGTCTCGGCGACGTCGGCCGGCAGGCCGCCCTGCGACATGGCGTTGAGGCGCTGGCCGACCTCACGGGTCGCGAACGGGACGGCGGCGGTCATCTGCGTGATGATGAAGCCGGGCGCGACGGCGTTGACGGTGATCCCGTCGGGGAGCTCGTCGCGCAGGCTGTCGACGAGGCCGATGACCCCGGCCTTGGAGGTCGCGTAGTTGGTCTGGCCGACGTTGCCGGCAATGCCCGCGATCGAGGCGACGCCCACGATGCGGCCGCCGGCGTTGACGACGCCCTGGTCGAGCAGCTCGCGGGTGATCAGCTCGGGTGCGGTGAGGTTGACGGCGACGACGCTGCTCCAGCGGTCCTCGGCCATGTTGGCCAGCTTCTTGTCGCGGGTGATGCCGGCGTTGTGGACCACCACGTCGACGCCGCCGTGGTGCTCGCGCAGGTGGTGGACGATGCGCTGCGGGGCGTCCTTGGCGGTGATGTCGAGGACGAGGTGGTCGCCGTCGAGCTCCCCCATGAGGGTCTGCAGCTCGCTGGCGGCCTGCGGCACGTCGACCCCGACGACCGTCGCGCCGTCGCGGTGCAGGACCCGGGCGATCTCCTCGCCGATGCCGCGGCTCGCGCCGGTCACGAGCGCGACCTTGCCGGCCAGGGGGCGGGTCCAGTCGGTCACCTCGTCGGTGGTCACGGAGCCGTGGGCACCGATGCGGACGACCTGGCCCGAGACGTAGGCCGACTTGGGGGACAGGAGGAAGGCGAGAGTCGAGGCGATCGCCCCGTCGGCGGCAGGAGCGACGTACACGAGCTGGACGGTGCCGCCGCGGCCGATCTCCTTGCCGAGGGAGCGGGTGAAGCCCTCGAGCGCGCGCTGGGCGATCCGCTCGGACCCGGTGCGCTGCTCGGGCGGCGTGCCGATCACGACCACGCGCGGGCAGGACTCGAGGCGGCGCATGAGCGGGGTGAAGAACTCCTGCAGGGCGACGAGACCGGCGGTGTCGGTGATGCCGGTGGCATCGAAGACCAGAGCCTTGGCGCGCGTGCCCTCCTCGAGCGTGGTGGCGGACGCGATGCCCAGCCCGTCGAGGGTGGTCGGGAGGGTCTCCGCCAGGCGTCCTTCGCCGCCGAGAACGACGAGCCCGTCCACGAGCGGCGACCCGTCGGACCAGCGCTCGAGCCGGGTGGGGTCGGGCAGCCCGAGGTTCTTGACGAGCAGCTTGCCGATCGGGGTGGACACGAAGCCCTGGTAGCGGTCGCTCATGGTCGCGGTGTTCCCTTTCGCTGGTGGGACGGGACGGTGGTGTCGATGTGTAACGCGTGTTGTAACTCCGAGTCCACTTTTCGTGACGTGCCCCTCAGGTCGTTGGCCGGGGGCGACTCTCCGGCAAGGATAGGAACATGCAGCCCACCACCCGCCCCGTCGCCGTCGTCGGCGGCAACCGCATCCCGTTCGCCCGGTCCAACACCGTCTACGCCGGCGTCTCCAACCAGGAGATGCTGACCGCCGCCATCGACGGCCTCGTCGACCGGTTCGAGCTGCGCGGCGAGCGGCTCGGCGAGGTCGTGGCCGGGGCGGTGCTCAAGCACTCGCGCGACTTCAACCTCACCCGCGAGTGCGTGCTCGGCTCCCGACTCGCGCCCGAGACTCCCGCCACGGACATCCAGCAGGCCTGCGGCACGGGGCTGCAGGCGGCGATCCAGGTGGCCAACAAGATCGCGCTCGGCGTCATCGACGCGGGCGTCGCCGGCGGCACCGACACCACCTCCGACGCGCCCGTCGCGATCAGCGACAAGCTGCGCCGCAAGCTGATGAAGGTCAACTCGGCCAAGGACACCGCGAGCCGGCTCAAGGCGCTCGGCGCGATCCGTCCCGGCGACATCGGCCTCGACATCCCCCAGAACGGCGAGCCCCGCACGAAGCTCTCGATGGGCGAGCACGCCGCGCTCACGGCGCTGGAGTGGCGCATCACCCGCGAGGCGCAGGACGAGCTGGCCGCCCGCTCCCACCACAACCTCGCGCGCTCCTACGAGGAGGGCTTCCACGACGACCTCGTCACCGCGTTCCGCGGCGTCGAGCGCGACAACAACCTGCGCCCGGACTCCACGGTCGAGAAGCTCGCCACCCTCAAGCCGGTCTTCGGCAAGGGCGCAGCCGCGACGATGACCGCGGGCAACAGCACCCCGCTTTCCGATGGCGCCTCGGCGGTGCTGCTGTCCAGCGACGAGTGGGCGCAGGAGCGGGGGCTGCCGGTGCTCGCCCACCTCGTCGACGCGGAGACCGCAGCGGTCGACTACGTCAACGGCCACGAGGGCCTGCTGATGGCGCCGGCGTACGCCGTCCCGCGGATGCTGGAGCGCAACGGGCTCACGCTCCAGGACTTCGACTACTACGAGATCCACGAGGCGTTCGCCTCGCAGGTGCTGTCCACGCTCGCGGCGTGGGAGGACCCGGTGTTCTGCAAGGAGCGGCTCGGCCTCGCGGCACCGCTCGGCTCGATCGACCGCGAGAAGCTCAACGTCAACGGTTCGTCGCTCGCGGCCGCACACCCCTTCGCCGCGACCGGCGGGCGGATCATCCCCGTCGCGGCCAAGCTGCTCGCGCAGAAGGCTGAGTCCACCGGTACGGGGGGCCGGGCGCTGATCTCGATCTGCGCCGCCGGCGGGCAGGGCGTCGTCGCCATCCTGGAGCGCTGAGGTCGCGGTCGGCCCCGTCGGATCAGGTGCGGGTGAGCCGGAACCACTCACCGCTCCTGGCGTTCGACGCTCGGGTGGGTGAGGTCGCGTCGGTTGATCCGACGCCCGACACAGCGGTCACGGTCCAGCCTCGGTAGGCCCGCTCGATGTCGTGACGCACGGCCTGCTTCGGGCGCACGGGAAAGGCCCGCGGTCCGCCCGTGCGCATCAGGACGGTGGCGTCCGGCGCGGCGAGCTCGGTGACGCCGCCCGCCACGAGGGTGCGACCTGCGTCGTCGAGGCTCTGGAAGCAGCCGATGTCCAGGAAGAGGTCGAACCGGCTGCCGACCCCGGAGTGGACCAGGTGACGCACGTCGCCGATGACGAAGCGCGCGTCGTCGAGGCCGTTGCGGCGCACGGCGGTGTCGATGGCCTGACGCACGTTGTCGACCCCCATGGCGTCCCAGCCGCGATCGAGAAGGAGCTTGGTGTTGGCGCCGCGGCCACAGCCGAGGTCGATGGCCCGACGGACCCGGTCGGGCCGCAAGGCCTCCTCACGGTCGAGGAGGTGCTCGAGGGTGGGCCGGTCCTGGCGGCTCGCCTTCTCCCACGGGATGATCCCGGCGCGATATGCGGTGGCGTAGCCGATGCTCATGTGGAGTTCCTGACCTGCGTGAGCGGAAAGTGCCGCTCCCTTCGAGCGTACTCCCGTCACGGCTCCGGACCCGCCCGGCTGCTAGGGTCACCAGCGATCGACATCCTTTAACGAGCCGTCCCGTGAGGCGGAGAAGGAGGTCCGGAGCGCAGATGCCTGCCCCCGACGACACCGTCCCTGACATCAGTGGGAGGACGGAGCGCACCGTCCTCGACGCCCGTGACATCTCCCGGGCGCTGACCCGCATCTCGCACGAGCTGCTCGAGCGCAACAAGGGCGCTGCCGACCTGGTGCTGCTCGGCCTGCACACCCGCGGCGTGCCGCTCGCGAAGCGCGTCGCGGAGAAGATCGCGGCCGTCGAGGGCGCTCCGGTCGCTGTCGGCGAGCTCGACGTCACGATGTACCGCGACGACCTGCGCTCGCAGCCGACCCGGCGCGCCCACAAGACGGCGCTGCCGCCCGGTGGGATCGACGGGAAGGTCGTCGTCCTCGTCGACGACGTCCTCTTCTCCGGCCGCACCATCCGCGCCGCGCTCGACGCCCTCGCCGACCTCGGCCGGCCCGGCGCCGTACGCCTCGCCGTGCTCGTCGATCGCGGGCACCGCGAGCTGCCCATCCGCGCCGACCACGTCGGCAAGAACCTGCCCAGCGCCCTGGCCGAACGCGTCAGCGTGCGCCTGGCCGAGGTAGACGGCACCGACGAGGTGACCATCTCGTGAAGCACCTGCTCTCCATCGACGACCTCTCCACCGACGAAATCCTGCAGCTCTTCGAGACCGCCGCCGACATGCACGACGTGCAGAGCCGCGAGGTCAAGAAGCTGCCGGCGCTGCGGGGCCGCACGGTCGTCAACATGTTCTTCGAGGACTCCACCCGCACGCGGTCGTCGTTCGAGATCGCCGGCAAGTGGCTCTCCGCCGACGTCATCAACGTCAGCGCCAAGGGGTCGAGCACGTCCAAGGGCGAGAGCCTGCGCGACACGGTGCTGACCGTCTGCGCGATGGGCGTCGACGGTCTCGTCATCCGCCACCCGGCCAGCGGGGCCGCCGTCCAGGTCAGCCAGTGGGTCGACGCCGCGGTGGTCAACGCCGGCGACGGGATGCACGAGC
This sequence comes from Nocardioides sp. P5_E3, assembly GCF_054049275.1. NCBI lineage: Bacteria > Bacillati > Actinomycetota > Actinomycetes > Propionibacteriales > Nocardioidaceae > Nocardioides > Nocardioides sp. P5_E3. The sequence goes on along the minus strand of NZ_JBFUMR010000036.1, from coordinate 25,660 downwards.
ACCCGACCCAGGCGCTCCTCGACGCCTACACGCTCCAGCGCCACCTCGGCTCGCTCGAGGGCCGCCACGTCGCGATCATCGGCGACCTGACCCACAGCCGGGTCTTCCGGTCCAACGTGCAGTGCCTGACCCGCCTCGGCGCTCGCGTGACCGTCGTCGCGCCGCCGACGCTGATGCCCAGCGGGATCGGCGCGTGGTCGGCCGCGGCCGGCTTCGAGACGTCGTACGACATCGACGCGGTCCTGCCGGAGGCCGACGCGGTGATGATGCTGCGCGTCCAGCGCGAGCGGATGTCCGGTGCGTTCTTCCCGAGCGCGCGGGAGTACACGGTCGGCTACGGCCTGACCCGCAACCGGTTGGCCCTGCTCAAGCCGGACGTCCCGATCTGCCACCCGGGACCGATGAATCGCGGCCTCGAGATCGCCGCCGACGCCGCCGACGCGGCGCAGTCGGTCGTGCTGGAGCAGGTCTCCGGCGGCCTGGCGATCCGGATGGCCGTGCTCTACCACCTGCTGGCCGGGGACACCCGGGGAGGAATTGCCTGATGTCGCTGGTGATCAAGGGAGCCTCGCTGCTCGGCGAGCAGACCTGGGACCTGTACGTCGACGACGCGGGCGTCCTCGTCGACGAGGCGCCGTCCGGCGCGGAGACCATCGACGCCGACGGCCTGGTCGCCCTGCCCGGGCTCGTCGACCTGCACACCCACCTGCGCGAGCCCGGCCGTGAGGACGCCGAGACCATCCTCACCGGCTCGCAGGCCGCCGCGCTCGGCGGCTACACCGCGGTGTTGGCGATGGCGAACACCTCGCCCGTCACCGACACCGCCGAGGCCGCCACCCGCGTCTGGGAGCTCGGCCGCGAGGCGGGGCTGGTGCACGTGCAGCCGGTCGGCGCAGTGACCCGTGGCCTGGCCGGCGAGGAGCTGGCCGAGCTCGGGCTGATGCACCGCTCGCGCGCGGCCGTGAAGGTCTTCTCCGACGACGGGAAGTGCGTCCACGACGCGCGGGTGATGCGCCGAGCGCTGGAGTACGTCAAGGCGTTCGGCGGCGTCGTCTCGCAGCACTCGCAGGACCCGACGCTCGCCGGTCCGGCCGCCTGCTGCCACGAGGGCGAGCTGTCCGGCCGGCTCGGGCTGCCCGGCTGGCCGGGGATCGCCGAGGAGGTGGTCGTCGCCCGCGACGTGATGCTCGCCCGGCACACCGGCTCGCGGGTCCACGTGGCCCACGTGTCCACCGCCGGCTCGGTCGAGGTGCTGCGGTGGGCGAAGGCGCAGGGCATCGCGGTCACCGCCGAGGTCACCCCGCACCACCTGCTGCTCACGACCGACCTGCTCACCGGCTACGACCCGACCTACAAGGTCAACCCGCCGCTGCGCCCGCAGGAGGACGTCGACGCGCTCCGCGAGGCGCTCACCGACGGCACGATCGACGCCGTCGCGACCGACCACGCGCCGCACGCTCGCCACGATAAGGAGCACGCGTTCGTCGACGCGGCCTTCGGGATGCTCGGGATCGAGACCGCGCTCGGCGTGGTCCGCACGGCGCTGCCCGACCTGTCCTGGACCGACGTCGCCCGGGTGATGTCGACGGCTCCCGCGCGGATCGCGGGACTGACCGACCAGGGGCGGCCGCTCGAGCCCGGCTCGCCGGCCCACGTCGTGCTCGTCGATCCCGACACCGCCGTCACCGTCGACCGCGACGCCTCCGCGTCGCTCTCGCGCAACAACCCCTGGCACGGGCGCAGCCTCACCTCTCGGGTCGTGCACACCGTGTACGGCGGGCGGGTGACCGTTCGCGACGGCGCGCTGGCCTGACCCGGCGTACGTCCGCCTTTGCCGGTGAGTCGCCCAGAGACTCAACGTGCATCCCGGGCGTGTCGGGGTCGGGGTCGCGTCCCCTGGCCGGTGAGTCGCCCACAGACTCAGGGGCCATTGCGGGTGTGGGTGGCGGCAGATGACGTGGTCGGGGGTCGCGCACCTGCGATGTGCCGCCACCCTCGGGGGACGGGCGGCGATACGCCGCCACCCTCGGGGACGGGCGGCGATGTGCCGCCACCCTCGCGGCTGGGCCGCGGCCGGGCAGCGTGCCGGCGCCGCCCAGGCTCAGCGGCGGCGCCGGGGGCGGAGGTCGAGGACGTTGGCGTCGCCGCGGTCACGGAGCGTCGTACGACCGCGCGTGACCGTGACGGCGTTGCGGTCGCCGGTGAGCACGAGCTTGTCGGCACGTCGCAGCCCGACGACGTTGTCCGAGCCCGTGATCCGCGTGCGGTAGGCCTTGCGGGCGGTCACGGCGTCGGCGCCGCGCAGGCGGGCCAGGTTGACGACGTCGGCGGTCAGCGTCGACGAGGTGCTGGACAGCTCCGCCAGCTCCACGAGGCCCGCGACGGTCACCGTCGTGCCGGGGCCGCTGACGACCAGCGACCGCACGGACGGGGTGGCGAGGCTGTTGCCCGCACCGGTCACCTCGACGTCGAGGAGTGGCTTCGCGGTCACCGCGGTGCCCGTGCCCTCGAGGACGAGCCGGGTGGCTGCCGGCATCGTGATGGTCGCGTGGTCGGCGCTCACCCGGACGACGCCGCATGTGCCGCGCAGGTCGTAGGCCACGTCGTCCCAGGCCAGCACCGTCTCGGCGCCGACCTCGCACTGGACCGGCAGGACGGGCGCGACGGCCTGCGCGGGGGCTGCGCCCGTCGCGGCGGCGGGCCCGAAGGTGGGCGCGGCGACGAGCCCGGCGGCGAGCGCGAGGACGGGCAGGACGCGGTGGGGGGAATTCACATACCGACAGTACGCACGGCGGAGTCAGCGTGGGCCGTGGGGTCTGTCACACGCCGGCGACGCGCCCGGTGGCCGGGTCGCGGTCGGTCAGGCAGTAGACCTGGCCGCCCGGCGCGGTGAGCACGGTCCAGAACGCGTTCACCGAGACGACCTTCGCGCCCAGGCGTACGTGCTCCTGGGCGTCGGTCTCGCGGTGAGCCGTCGCGAGGTCGGGGTGCGCGCGGACCGGGCCGTCGGGCTCGTCGAGGCGCTGGAGGAGGAGACGCACCCGCCCGTCCTCGACCAGCCGGACGAAGTGGGGGAGGCTCTCGACCTGCGGCTCGCGGCCCGTCAGCTCGGACCAGAACGCCACCTCGGACTCCCAGTGGACGGCCGGGACGTCGAGGCACACCTGGTCGAGGACCGTCGTCCCGTCGCGGACCAGGGTCGGCTCCCCGTCGAGCAGCGTGTGGCAGAAGACCAGGCCGCCGGGGGAGCGCACCACCTCGACGTCGTGGTAGCGCCAGGCTGCGGTGGCACCGAGGTCGCCGGCCCGCGCGACGGTCGCCGGGCGATCGGTCGAGTCGAGGTCGAGGTGCACACCGGCCGGGCCGTCCACGGCCTGCAGCTTGACGTACGCCGATCCCGCCGGCGGCAGCAGCGTCAGGAACTGGCCCTCCTCGCCGCGCCGCGCGGACGGCGGCCAGCCGGTCACGGCCGACCAGAACGCGACGGCCTCCTCGTAGGCGTCCGCGGGCGTGTCGAGGAAGACCTGGATCCACTCGGGTCTGGCGCTCGTCCCGGGGTCCCCGCGGCCTTGTCCGGGGGAGCGGAGCGGGGGAGAAGAAGGTCGTGGGGTGTTGCTCATCCCGGGATCCTCACACGTCGTAGGGTCGGATGATGGCCACCCCTCCAGCCAGCCACGCCCATCCCGCCGACTTCCCGCCGGTCGTCCCGCAGCTGCTGCACGTCGTGCTCGACGCCCGCGACGCGCGCCGGGAGGCCGAGTTCTGGCGGATGCTCCTGGGGCTGGTCTACCGAGCGGTCGACGAGGAGCCAGAGGACGGCGACGACGACGCGGACTGGCTGGTGCTCACCCACCCGGACGGCCGGCGGGCGCTGGCGGTGCAGGAGGTCGAGCAGCTGACAGCGAGCCGCTGGCCCGAGCCCGGGCACCCGTCGGTGTCGCACCTCGACACCACGGTCCCGTCGCGGTCCGCGCTGGACGCCGTGCACGACCTGGTGCTGGAGCTGGGCGGCGAGCTGCGCCTGGACCGCACCGACGACCCGGAGGAGCCGCTGCGGGCCTACGCCAGCCCGGAGGGGCACATCTTCTGCGTGTTCGTCGCCTGAGGCCGGGCGAGCCGGCCACCGGGACGCGTGGTCAGGCCAGCCCGAGCCCGCGTGCCTCCTCCCAGAGGTCGTCGCGGACGCTCGGGTGGGCGGCGTGCTCGATGAGGTTGCGGGCCTGCTCGCGCTCGCTGCGGCCCCACATCCAGGCGATGCCCTGCTCGGTGACCACCGCGCCGTGCTGGAACGACGTCACCGGCTCGTCGACGAGCGGCACGATCGTGGAGACGTCTGCTCGGGGGTGCCAGCTGCGCAGGGCGAGGAACGCCCGCCCGCCGGGTGAGTGGCTGGCGCCGACGGTGAAGTCGGTCTGTCCGCCGAAGCCGCTGTAGATGCGGGTGCCGATCCGGGACGCGTTGGCCTGGTCGAACAGGTCGACCTGCAGGGCGGTGTTGATCGACGTCATCGCCGGTTGCTGGGCGATCGCGGCGGGGGAGTTGGTCGTCTCCGTGCGCAGCATCCGCACGCGGGGGTTGTCGTCGACCCAGTCGTAGAGCTGCTGGCTGCCGAACACGAACGACGTACGCAGTGGGGTGCCACGGTCGAGCGCACCCGCCTGCTCGAGGACGAGGACCCCGTCGCTGAACATCTCGGTCCACACCTTCAGCCCCCGCCGCTCGAGCACGCCGGCGATCGTGGCGTCCGGCACCTCGCCGATCCCGGCCTGCAGGGTCGCCCCGTCGCCGATCTCGGCGGCGACGCGGGAGCCGATCAGCCGTGCGTCGTCGCTCGGCGGGCGCGCGACGTGGGTGGTCAGCGGGGCGTCCACCTCCACCCCGAGGTCGACCGCGTCGAGCGGCAGCACCGCGTCGCCGAAGGTCCACGGCATCCGCGGGTTGAGCTGGGCGACCACGAGCGCACCCCGCTCCCGGGCCGCCTCGATGGCAGCCGGCAGGACGTTGACCTCGAGCCCGAGCGACACCTGGCCGTCGCGCGGGGTCGTGGTGTGCACGACGACGACGTCGGGGGCCAGCGGCCCGTGGAAGAGCCGCGGAACCATCGACAGCCGGCAGGGGACGTAGGCCAGCCGCGGGTGCCGCCGGAAGCCGGGACCCACGAACGTCGTCTCCGGGACGACGCCGTCGTGGATCGGCAGGTCGGACTGGGCGTTGAGGGCGTGGAGGCGGGCCGCCGGGAGCTCGGCCAGCACGGGCCCGAGCACGGTGACCGGTGAGGCGAAGTTGCCGCTGGTGACGACGCGCGGCACGTGGCCCGCCGCGAGGCCGGTGCAGTGCTCGGCAACGGAACGGACGGCCTGATCGAGGTCGACGACGCGCATGTCCCCAGAGTGGCAGCCCGCCCCGTGCAGGGGGTGCGGATCAGGCGCGCTTCTTGAGGCGTACGACGTTGTTGGCGCCGCGCACCGAGACCTTGGTCCGACCCTTCGTGACGACGGCCTTGTTGTTGCTGCCGACGATCTTCAGGACGGGGAGCCTCGCCAGCCTGACGCTGTTGTTGGCGCCGCGCACCAGCACCTTCGACGCCGTGGTCGCGGAGAACGTCGCGTTGCTGCCCTTGATGGTGACGGGGCCGACCTCAGTGGCCTTCACGACGTGGTTGCCGCCCTTGACCAGCAGGCGGTCGATCGAGTCGGCCCGGACCGAGTTGTTGCCCTCGACGACGGAGGTCCGCCCGATCTGGCCGGCGAAGGTCGCCTCGTTGTTGCCCCCGGTCATGGCGACGTCGCCGGCACTCGGAGCCACGAGCGTGTTGTTGCCGCCGGCGTAGGTGACCGTGCCGACAGGGCCGGTGGCGGTGATCTCCAGGTTGGCGCCGCTGACGGCGAGGGAGGTGGCGGCTGGCAGCGCGACCGTGATGTTGGACGCCTCGATGCGCACGTCGGTGCACACCCCAGTGAGCGTCACGTCGTCGAGGGTCGGGGCGATCGTCACGGGCCCTCCCGCACAGTCGAGCACCACCGACGCGGCGCGCGCGGGGGAGGTGGCGCCGACGAGCGCGGCGGAGACGACGAGGGCGGAGGCCGCTGCAGCGGCGCGGGACAGGACGGGCGTCATGGTCTTCACGGGCGCGATCTGCCCCGCGACGCCGTGCGGGAAACGAGGGGGCAGGCAAAATCCCGTCTGCTGGGCAGGGGCCGGCCGACGATCAATTCGGTTGGCCGTCCAGGGTGGGACCGCCTAGGCTGGTCCGCATCATGTGGATCCAGGACTGACCCGACTCGCGTCCGCGGCGGCGCAACAGTGCGCCCGAGGCCCGGCGAGTCCTCCCTGATCCTCCGAAGGACGTCCGCATGCCTGCCTCCCACTCCTCGTCAGCCGCCGCTCGCCAGCCGGACGCTGCCACCCCCTCAGGTCTCGCGCCGCTCGTGGTCTCCGGACTGTCGGTCACCTACCCCGACCGCACGGTCCTGTCCGGGGTCGACCTGCTCGCCCAGCCGGGCCGCCGCATCGGGCTCGTCGGGGAGAACGGCGTCGGCAAGTCGACGCTCCTGCGCGCGGTCGCCGGGCGGCTGCCCGCCCAGGCCCGGGTGTCGGGATCGGTCACCGCCCCCGACGACCTCGTGCTGCTCGGCCAGGAGCCCCCGTTCCGCGACACCGCCACGGTCGCCGAGGTGCTCGCGATGACCCTGGCGCCGCTGCGGACGGCCGTCGCTGACGTCGAGCGGCTCGCCGCCCTGGTGGGCACCCCCGACGGCGACGCGGCGTACGGGCGCGCGCTCGAGGTGGCGATCGCGCACGACGCCTGGGACGCCGACCGGCGCGCCGAGGTTGCAGCGGCGCGCCTCGGGCTCGCCGACATCGGGGTCGACCGGGTCGTGGGGACCCTCTCGGGCGGCCAGCGCACCCGGCTCGCGCTGGCCACGATCATGACCACGCGCCCGTCCTGCCTGCTGCTCGACGAGCCCACCAACCACCTCGACGACGGCGCGATCGAGGTCCTCACGGGCTTCCTGCGCGAGCTGCCCGGCGTCGTGGTGCTGGCCAGCCACGACCGGGTGCTGCTCGACGACGTGTGCACCGACCTGGTCGACCTCGACGCGGGCGAGCTGGGCACCGACGGCATGGGCGGGCGCCGCTTCGGCGGCGGGTGGTCGGCCTACGAGGCCGCGCGCGCCGACGCCCGCCGCCGCTGGGAGGAGACCTGGGCCGCGCAGCAGGAGGAGATCGCGCGGCTGCGCGACGCCACCCGCATCGGCACGTCGTCGATCGCCCACGACCGCGGCCCGACCGACGGTGACAAGTTCATCTACTCCTTCAAGGGCGGGCGCGTGGAGCAGACCCTCGCCCGGCGCAAGAAGGACGCCCAGCGACGGCTCGAGGTCGCCGAGCGCGAGCAGGTGCGCAAGCCGCCCGCGCCGCTCGCCTTCCGCGGCCACCTGACGGCCGCGGCGACCGGGCGGCTGGTGCAGGCCCGCGGGCTCGAGGTCTCCGGGCGGTTGCGGGTGGAGCGCCTCGACCTCGCGGCAGGGGAGCACCTGCTGCTGACCGGGCCCAACGGGTCGGGCAAGTCGACGCTGCTGGGTGTGCTGTCCGGCCGGCTGGTGCCCACGGGCGGCACCCTCGACGTCTCGGCCCGCACCGTTCGCGAGCTCACCCAGGACCCGGAGGCGACCGACCGCAACCGCTCCGCGCTGGCGACGTACGACGACGCGGTGCGGCACCTGCCCGACGCCCCGGCGTTGCGGGAGCTGGGCCTGCTGCACCCGCGCGACCACCGCACGCCCGTCGGCAGCCTGTCGGTCGGGCAGCGGCGGCGGCTCGGCCTGGCGGTCGCGATCGCCGCCGCCCCCGACCTCCTGCTGCTCGACGAGCCGACCAACCACGTCTCGCTCGCCCTGGCCGGGGAGCTGGAGGAGGCGCTCGCCACCGCGCCGGGAGGTGTCGTCCTCGCCTCGCACGACCGCTGGCTGCGCCGCCGGTGGGACGGCCCGGAGCTGGCGCTCACGCCGTGGTGAGGCCGCCCGGGCACGCCGTCTCGACAGGCCGACACGATGCCGGAGCGGAGCGGCGTCGCTGGTAGGGTCGGCGACGGCTCGAACATCCTTTAACGATCCGTCCCGTGAGGCGGAGAAGGAGGTACGGCATGGCTCTGCCTGCCAGGAATCAGACCGCAGCGATCATGGTCCTCGAGGACGGTCGCACCTTTCGCGGTGAGTCGTTCGGAGCCGAGGGCGAGACCTTCGGCGAGGCGGTCTTCTCCACCGGCATGTCCGGCTACCAGGAGACGCTGACCGACCCCAGCTACCACCGCCAGGTCGTCGTGATGACGGCCCCGCACGTCGGCAACACCGGCATGAACGACGAGGACACCGAATCCTCCCGCATCTGGGTCGCCGGCTACGTCGTGCGCGACCCGGCCCGCGTCCCGTCCAGCTGGCGCAGCGTGCGCAGCCTGGACGACGACCTGCGCGACCAGGGCGTCGTCGGCATCAGCGGCGTCGACACCCGTGCGCTGACCCGTCACCTGCGCGAGCGCGGTGCGATGCGCGTCGGCATCTCCACGACGGAGACCGACCCCCAGCGCCTGCTGGCGCGGGTGCTGCAGTCGGGCGAGATGGCCGGCGCCAACCTCAGCGAGGCCGTCAGCACGCAGGAGGCCTACGTCGTCCCCGCCGTCGGCGACAGGCGCTTCACCGTCGCCGCCGTGGACCTCGGCATCAAGTCGAACACCCCGCGGATGATGAGCGAGCGCGGCATCGAGGTGCACGTCCTCCCGGCGACCTCGACCATCGAGGACGTCCGGGCGGTCAGCCCCGACGGGCTGTTCTTCTCCAACGGTCCGGGTGACCCCGCGGCCACCACGGGACAGGTGCAGCTGCTGCAGGACGCGCTTCGCGCGGGCATCCCCTACTTCGGCATCTGCTTCGGCAACCAGCTCTTCGGCCGCGCCCTCGGCTTCGGCACCTACAAGCTGAAGTACGGCCACCGCGGCATCAACCAGCCGGTGATGGACCGCACCACCGGCAAGGTCGAGATCACCGCCCACAACCACGGCTTCGCGGTCGATGCCCCGCTCGAGGGCTCGACGACGACCGAGTTCGGCGAGGCGTCCGTCAGCCACATGTGCCTTAACGACGACGTCGTCGAGGGACTCGAGCTCCGCGACGCCGACGGCCGGCTGACGAGCTTCTCGGTCCAGTACCACCCCGAGGCGGCAGCCGGCCCGCACGATGCGGCGTACCTCTTCGACCGGTTCAGCGATCTCATGTCCGACAGGAAGGACGCCTGACATGCCCAAGCGCACCGACATCCAGAGCGTCCTGGTCATCGGGTCCGGGCCGATCATCATCGGCCAGGCCTGCGAGTTCGACTACTCCGGCACCCAGGCGTGCCGGGTGCTGCGTCAGGAGGGCCTGCGGGTCGTCCTGGTCAACTCGAACCCGGCCACGATCATGACCGACCCGGAGTTCGCCGACGCGACCTACGTCGAGCCGATCACGCCCGACTACGTCGAGAAGGTCATTGCCAAGGAGCGCCCCGACGCGCTGCTCGCCACCCTCGGCGGCCAGACCGCGCTCAACTGCGCGATGGCCCTCGACAAGGCCGGCGTCCTCGAGAAGTACGGCGTCGAGCTGATCGGCGCGTCCATCGAGGCGATCGAGCGCGGCGAGAACCGCCAGCAGTTCAAGAAGATCGTCGAGCAGCTCGGCGGCGAGTCCGCCCGCAGCGTCATCTGCCACTCGGTGGACGACCTGCTCGCGGCGGCCGACGACCTCGGCTACCCGATGGTGGTCCGCCCGTCGTTCACGATGGGCGGCACCGGGTCCGGCATGGCCTACGACGAGGCGGACCTGCGCCGCATCGGCGGGTCAGGCCTCGACGCCAGCCCCACCACCGAGGTGCTCCTCGAGGAGTCGATCCTCGGCTGGAAGGAGTACGAGCTCGAGGTGATGCGCGACAGCGCCGACAACAGCGTGATCGTGTGCTCGATCGAGAACCTCGACCCGATGGGCGTGCACACGGGTGACTCGATCACCGTTGCGCCCGCGATGACGCTCACCGACCGCGAGTACCAGAAGATGCGCGACCTCGCGATCGACATCATCCGCGCCGTCGGTGTCGACACGGGTGGCTGCAACATCCAGTACGCCGTCAACCCGGCGGACGGACGGCTGATCGTCATCGAGATGAACCCGCGCGTCTCGCGGTCGTCGGCGCTCGCCTCGAAGGCCACGGGCTTCCCGATCGCCAAGATCGCCGCGAAGGTCGCCATCGGCTACACCCTCGACGAGATCGAGAACGACATCACGCAGGAGACACCGGCGTCGTTCGAGCCGTCGCTCGACTACGTCGTGGTCAAGGTGCCGCGCTTCGCCTTCGAGAAGTTCCCCGAGGCCGACCCGACGCTGACCACGCACATGAAGTCGGTCGGCGAGGCGATGGCCATCGGCCGCAACTTCACCGAGGCGCTGCAGAAGTCGCTGCGCTCGCTGGAGAGCAAGCACGCGCCGTTCGACTGGCACAAGGAGTACGTCGAGCTCGACAAGGCGTCGCTCCTCGAGGAGATCAAGGTCCCGCACGACGGCCGCCTCAAGAAGGTCATGGACGCCATCCGGGCCGGGGCGACGCCGGAGGAGATCTTCGACGCCACCGCCATCGACCCGTGGTTCGTCGACCAGCTCGCGCTGATCAACGAGGTCGCCGTCCAGCTCATCGAGGCGACCGAGCTGACCCCCGACCTGCTCCGCCTCGCCAAGCGCCACGGCTTCTCCGACGAGCAGGTGGGCAAGATCCGCGGCCTGCCCGCCGACGTCGTCCGCGGCGTCCGGCACGCGCTGGGCATCCGGCCGGTCTACAAGACCGTCGACACCTGCGCCGCCGAGTTCGCCGCCCAGACGCCCTACCACTACTCGTCCTACGACGAGGAGACCGAGGTGCGACCCCGCGCCGAGGGCAAGGAGGCCGTGATCATCCTCGGCTCCGGGCCCAACCGCATCGGCCAGGGCATCGAGTTCGACTACAGCTGCGTCCACGCGTCGCTCGCGCTGGCCGAGGCCGGCTACGAGACGATCATGGTCAACTGCAACCCGGAGACGGTGAGCACCGACTACGACACCTCCGACCGGCTCTACTTCGAGCCGCTCACGCTGGAGGACGTCCTCGAGATCGTCCACGCCGAGCAGCAGGCCGGCCCCGTGGCCGGCGTCGTGTGCCAGCTCGGCGGTCAGACGCCGCTCGGTCTCGCGCAGGGCCTCGCCGACGCAGGCGTGCCGATCGTCGGCACCACCCCCGAGGCGATCCACCTCGCGGAGGAGCGGGGCGCGTTCGGTCGCGTCCTCGCCGACGCCGGCCTGCCGGCGCCCAAGCACGGCACCGCGACGTCGTACCCCCAGGCGCAGCGGATCGCCCACGAGATCGGCTACCCGGTCCTGGTGCGGCCGTCCTACGTCCTCGGCGGGCGCGGCATGGAGATCGTCTACGACGACGCCGCGCTGGAGGCGTACCTCGAGAAGTACGTCGCCAACGGGCTCATCAACGAGCGCCAGCCGGTGCTGGTCGACCGGTTCCTCGACGACGCGGTGGAGATCGACGTCGACGCCCTCTTCGACGGCGAGGAGCTCTTCCTGGGCGGCGTGATGGAGCACATCGAGGAGGCCGGCATCCACTCCGGCGACTCCTCGTGCGCGTTGCCGCCGATCACCCTCGGCCGCGAGGAGATCGACCGGATCCGTCGCTCCACCGAGGCGATCGCCCGCGGGCTCGGGGTGCTCGGGCTGCTCAACATCCAGTTCGCCCTCGCCTCCGACGTGCTCTACGTCCTCGAGGCCAACCCGCGCGCGTCGCGGACCGTGCCGTTCGTGTCCAAGGCCACCGCGACGCCGCTGGCCAAGGCCGCGGCCCGGGTGATGCTGGGGGAGTCGATCGCCGACCTGCGCGTCGCCGGCGTGCTGCCCGCGGAGGGCGACGGCGGGCACCTGCCCGACGGCTCGCCGATCGCGGTCAAGGAGGCGGTCATGCCCTTCGACCGCTTCAAGACCGCCGACGGCCGCACCGTCGACGCGCTGCTCGGTCCCGAGATGCGCTCGACCGGTGAGGTGATGGGCTTCGACGCCTTCTTCGGCACCGCCTTCGCCAAGGCGCAGGCCGCGGCCTACGGGTCGCTGCCGCTGTCGGGGAAGGTCTTCGTGTCGGTCGCCAACCGCGACAAGCGGCACATGATCTTCCCGGTCAAGCAGATCGCCGACATGGGCTTCGAGATCCTCGCGACCGCGGGCACAGCGGAGGTGCTGCGCCGCAACGGCGTCCAGTCGACGGTCGTGCGCAAGCACTCCGAGGGCGAGGGACCCAACGGCGAGCCGACGATCGTCGGCCTGATCTGGGCTCGCGAGGTCGACCTCGTGATCAACACGCCTCACGGCGCCACCAGCGGCGGCTCGCCCCGCGCGGACGGCTACGACATCCGCACTGCGGCCGTGTCGACGGACATCCCGTGCATCACCACCATCCAGGGACTCGGCGCCGCCGTGCAGGGGCTCGAGGCGATGCGCCGCGGCGACATCGGCGTCCGCTCGCTGCAGGACTGGGCGGCGCTCGCGAGCAACGGCGGGGACGCCTGACGGTGCGGCCCTACGACGTCCTCTTCGAGCAGGCCCTCACCCGGGTCGACCCCGAGCGCATCCACCACGCCGCGTTCCGGGCGATCCGGGCGGCGGCACCCGTCACGACCCGGGCCGTGCGCGTGCCGTCCGCGCCGGTGCACGCCCTCGGCCTGACGTTCCCGCACCCGCTCGGCCTCGCCGCCGGCTTCGACAAGAACGCCGTCGGGATCGACGGGCTCGCCGCCCTCGGCTTCGGGCACGTCGAGATCGGGACCGTCACCGGCGAGGCCCAGCCGGGCAACCCGCAGCCGCGGTTGTTCCGGCTCACCGACGACCGCGCCATCGTCAACCGGATGGGCTTCAACAACGACGGCGCCGAGGTGGTCGCCCGGCGGCTGGCTGCGCGAGCGCGGGGTCGGCAGCATCAGGTCAGAGAACAGGAAGGCGCCACCTCGTTCCTCGGTGGCCCCATCCTGGGCGTCAACATCGGCAAGACCAAGGTCGTGCCGGAGGACGAGGCGGCCCGCGACTACGAGAAGTCGGCGGGGCTCCTCGCCCCCTTCGCCGACTACCTCGTCGTCAACGTCTCCTCGCCCAACACCCCCGGCCTCCGCGACCTGCAGGCGGTCGAGAAGCTCGAGCCGATCCTCGCGGCCGTACGCCGTCGCGCCGACGAGGCGCGTCCCGACCACCGGGTGCCGCTGCTGGTCAAGATCGCCCCCGACCTCAGCGACGACGACGTGCTCGCCGTGGCCGACCTCGCGCTCGCCACCGGGCTCGACGGCGTGATCGCCACCAACACGACCATCAGCCGCGACGGGCTCGCCACACCGAGGTCCCGGGTGGAGCAGGTCGGAGCCGGCGGCCTGAGCGGGCGCCCGCTCACCCAGCGGTCGGAGGACGTCGTACGCCTGCTGCGTGACCGGGTCGGACCCGACCTCACCCTCGTCGGCGTCGGCGGCATCACCACCGTCGACGACGCGCGGCGGCGGCTCGCGGCTGGTGCCGACCTCCTGCAGGGCTACACCGCCTTCGTCTACGAGGGCCCGCTGTGGCCTCGGCGCATCGTGCGGGGTCTCGCCAGGGATGGCTGACGAGCGTGGACCGGTCCACTCCAGCGTCCACCCGAGCGTGCACGTCGACGGCGAGGTGGTCGCCACCAAGCGCGTCGGTGGCTACCGCCACCTGACCCTGACCGCGCCGGGCGTCCCCGAGCGGTTCCGGGCGGGCAACTTCGTCGCGGTCACCGTCGCCGGGCACGTGGCCCGGCGGGCCCTGTGGGTGCACCGGGTCCGGGCGTCCAGCGCGTTCGGTCCCACGCTCGACGTCGTCGTCGAGGCGCGGGGGAGCGGCACCGAGTGGCTCGCGGCCCAGCCGGTCGGCGCGCGGATCGCGATCACCGGTCCGCTCGGCCGCCCGTTCGCCCTGCCCAAGGACGCCGTGTCGTGCCTGCTCGTCGGGGAGGGCTACGCCGCGGCCCCGCTCTTCCCGCTCGCCGAGCGGCTCCGTGAGCGCGGGTGCGCCGTCTCGCTCGTCGTCTCCGCGCCCGACGAGGCGCACCTGCTGTCCGCCCTGGAGGCGAGGCGCTCGGCCCGGTCGGTCACCGTCCTCACCGCCGACGGCTCCGTCGGCCAGCGCGGCACCGTCGCCGACCACGTCGACGACCTCGTCCGCCGCAGCGACGCCGACGTCGTCTACGCGGCCGGACCCCACCCCGTGCTCCGCAGCGCCGCGGCCGCCGCCGAGCGCGCCGGCGCGTGGAGCCAGGTCGCGGTCGAGACGCCGACCCCGTGCGGAACCGGCCTCTGCCACGGGTGCCCCCTGCCGGTCATCGGCGAGGACGGCGTCGAGCGCGTCGTCCGGGCCTGCGCCGAGGGCCCCGTCGTGCGGGGCGACCGGATCCGGTGGGACGCCCTGCCGGACGCCCTGGGGCACGCTCAGTGAGCGCGCAGCTGCCGGGCCCCGTGATGGTCGCCGCCGGCTGCGGCGGCACCGGGCGCGAGCTCGAGCCGTACGCCGGACCCGACGGGCTGGCCGGGCTCGACCTCGTCACCCGCTCGATCACCCTCGACGCCCGCAGTGGCGGCCCGGGGCCACGGGTCGTCGAGGTGCCCGGCGGGCTGGTCAACGCCGTCGGCCTGCCCAACCCAGGTCTGGAGCACTTCCTCGCCACCGAGCTGCCGTGGCTCGTGCGAGCCGGCGTGCGCGTCCACGTGTCGATCGCCGGCTCGACGATGGGGGAGTACGCCGACCTCGCCCGCCGCCTCAGCCGCGCGCCCGGCGTCGCCGGGCTCGAGGTCAACGTGGGTGCACCCGACGAGGTGGGCGCCGGCCTGTTCGAGGTGCGCGAGCCTTACCACTCGGCCAGCGTGATCGCGGCCGTGCGCCGCGAGTTCCCCACCGACCGGCCCGTCCTCGCCAAGCTGCGCCCCGACGTCTCCCGGATCGTCGAGGGCGCCCGCTCCTGCCACGAGGCCGGCGCCACCGCGATCGTCATCGGCAACGCCGTCCCCGCGGCGTTCCCCGACGGACGGGCCGGTGGCCTCAGCGGCCCCGCCGTCGCCCCCGTCTCGCTGCGCTGCGTCGCCGAGGTGCACCGGGCCCTGCCCGACGTCCCGGTCATCGGGTGCGGCGGCGTGCACGACCTGCGCTCGGCCAACGCCTACCTCGACGCCGGCGCGAGCGCCGTGCAGGTCGGCACCGCGCTGCTCCACGACCCGACCACCGTGGCCCGCCTGCGGGTCGCTCTCTCGCCCCGAGCCCACCAGGAGGACGCATGACCCCCTTCGGCACCCGACTCGCCCAGGCCATCGAGGAGCGCGGGCGCTTCTGCGTCGGCATCGACCCGCACGCGGCGCTGCTGCACGAGTGGGGCCTCGGCGACGACGTGGCGTCGCTGGAGCGGTTCGCTCTCACCGTGGTGGAGGCGGTCGCGCCGGTCGTCGGCGTCGTGAAGCCGCAGAGCGCGTTCTACGAGCGCTTCGGCAGCCGCGGGATCGCCGTCCTCGAGCGGGTCGTGGCCGAGTCCCGCGCCGCCGGGGCGCTGGTGCTGATGGACGCCAAGCGGGGCGACATCGGCTCGACCAGCCAGGCCTACGCCGACGCCTACCTCGACCCCACGTCGCCGCTCGGCTGCGACGCGGTCACCGCCAGCCCCTACCTCGGCTTCGGCTCGCTCGACCCGATGCTCGAGGCCTGCCGGCGCCACGGCGGCGGCCTCTTCGTCCTCGCCCTGACCTCCAACAAGGAGGGTCCCGAGGTCCAGCACGCCCGCACCGGCGACGGCACGGTCGCCGGGACGGTGCTGGCGCACCTGCGCGCCGCCAACGCGGGGGCCGAGCCGGTCGGGTCCTTCGGCGCGGTCGTCGGCGCCACGATCGGCGACACCGAGGAGGACCTCGACGTCAACGGCCCGCTGCTCGTGCCGGGCTTCGGAGCCCAGGGCGGCACGGTCGACGACATGGCGCGCATCTTCGGGCGCGCCTCCCGGTGGGCGCTCCCCAGCTCCTCGCGCGACGTGCTGCGGGCCGGGCCCGACGTGGGAGCGCTCCGCGACGCCGCCCGGCGCGGCAACGACGCCGTGCGAGGCTTGGGGGCGTGAAGCTCCTCGCCCCGGCGGCCCTCCTGCTCGGGGTGGTGTGCCTGGCGGTGACGGGGTGCTCCAGCGACCCGCAGGCCGACTACTGCACGGCGGTCGAGGAGCACCAGGCCGACCTCAGCGACGTGGCCGCCTCCGACGACGCCGGCGCGGTCTTCGACGCCCTCGACGACTACGAGGAGCTCGCCGAGCAGGCACCACGCGACATCGCCGACGACTGGTCGGCCGTGGTCGGACCGCTGCGCGCGCTCGAGGAGGCGCTCGACGCGCACGACGTCGACCCGTCGACGTACCGGGCCGACAAGCCCCCTGCCGGGCTCGCCGCCGACGCGCGAGAGGAGATCGAGGCGGCCGCTCGCGCGGTCGGGGCGCAGCGCACGGTCGACGCGATGTCCGCGGTCGAGCAGCACGCGCTCGACGTGTGCGGGACCCCGCTGTCGCGCTGACCATGGTGAAGGTCACGTCGGCGGCCTCCGCCGCGGGCCCGATTGCCCCACCCGACGCGACCTGACTAGATTGATCCGCACCGTCGGGATCCCCGTCCGACGCCCCGTCCGACCCTCGTCCKACCCCAGAAGGATCGCTTTCGTGGCCTTGCCCCCTCTGACGCCCGAGCAGCGCCAGGCAGCCCTCGACAAGGCTGCGGCCTCCCGACGCGAGCGGGCCGAGGTGAAGAACCGCCTCAAGAACTCCGGCGGCTCGATCGTCGACGTGCTGCACGAGGGCCAGACCAACGAGGTCATCGGCAAGATGCGCGTCGTCGAGCTCCTCCAGTCGGTGCCCGGCCTGGGCCGGGTGCGAGCCCGCCAGGTGATGGAGCGGCTCAACATCGCCGAGAGCCGCCGCGTGCGCGGGCTGGGCGTCAAGCAGGTCGCTGCGCTCGAGCGTGAGTTCGGCCCCGACGCCTCGTGACCCACACCGCTGAGACTCCTGCGGCCGGCTCGACCGGCAGCACCCCCACCCGCTCCCGGCTGATCGTCCTGGCCGGCCCTACGGCCGTGGGCAAGGGCACCGTCGCCGCCGCCGTCCGCGAGACGCACCCGGAGGTGTGGCTCTCGGTCTCCGCCACCACGCGCAGGCCGCGACCGGGCGAGGAGAACGGCGTCCACTACTGGTTCGTCTCCGACGAGGAGTTCGACGCCATGGTCGAGAAGGGCGACCTGCTCGAGTGGGCCGTGGTCCACAAGGCCGCGCGGTACGGCACCCCCCGCGGCCCCGTCGACCTCGCCCTCGCGTCCGGCCAGCCGGCGATGCTGGAGATCGACCTGCAGGGCGCCCGGCAGGTGCGCGAGACGATGCCCGAGGCGTTGTTCGTCTTCCTCAAGCCGCCGTCGTGGGAGGAGCTCGTACGCCGTCTCGTCGGCCGCGGCACCGAGACCGAGGCCGAGCGGGAGCGCCGCCTCGAGACCGCGCGGGCCGAGCTGGCCGCCGAGAGCGAGTTCGACGTCACCATCGTCAACCACGAAGTTCACGCCGCTGCCGACGAGTTGGTAACCTTGATGGTTGGACCTGCTCCATCCACATCTGACTAGCGAGGCACCCACACCGTGGCTTCTCCCACCATCGCCGCCGAGGGCGTGACCAACCCCTCGATCGACGACCTGCTCACCAAGACCGACAGCAAGTACAAGCTGGTGCTCTACAGCGCCCAGCGTGCCCGCCAGATCAACGCCTACTACTCCCAGCTCGGCGAGGGCCTGCTGGAGTACGTCGGCCCGCTCGTCGACACCCACGTCCAGGAGAAGCCGCTCTCGATCGCGCTCCGCGAGATCAACGACGACCTCCTGACCTGCGAGGACATCGACCCCGCCGCCGAGGCCGCCGCCGCTGAGGCTGCTGCCGGCGACGCCACGGAGTGACGCGAGCCTCCCGATGACCGTGAGGGTCGTCCTGGGGGTCTCCGGCGGCATCGCGGCCTACAAGGCCTGTGAGCTCCTCCGCCGGTTCACCGAGTCGGGGCACGACGTCACCGTCGTGCCCACGGCGTCGGCGCTGAAGTTCATCGGCGCCCCGACGTGGTCCGCCCTGTCGGGCAAGCCCGTCGCCACCGACGTGTGGACCGACGTCCACGCCGTGCCCCACGTCCACATCGGCCAGCAGGCCGACGTGGTCGTGGTGGCACCGGCGACCGCCGACCTGCTCGCCCGCGCGGCGCACGGCCTGGCCGACGACCTCCTCACCAACACGCTCCTCACGGCGCGCTGCCCGGTGGTCTTCGCCCCGGCGATGCACACCGAGATGTGGGAGCACCCGGCCACGCAGGCCAACGTGGCCACCCTCCGCGACCGCGGGGCGATCGTCATCGAGCCCGCCGTCGGCCGCCTCACCGGCGCCGACACGGGCAAGGGCCGCCTGCCGGAGCCCGCCGAGATCTACGAGCTGGTGCGCGGGCTGCTCGACCGCGGCCCCGACATGACCCAGGACCTCGCCGGTCGCAAGGTGGTCGTCTCCGCCGGCGGCACCCGGGAGTACCTCGACCCGGTCCGGTTCCTCGGCAACCGGTCCTCCGGGCTCCAGGGCTACGCCCTCGCCCGGGCCGCGGCCTCGCGGGGCGCCCACGTCACCCTCGTCAGCGCCAACGTGACCCTGCCCGACCCGGCCGGCGTCAACGTCGTACGCGTCGAGACGACCCAGCAGCTGCGCGAGGCGGTCGTCGGCGCGACCGCCACCGCCGACGCGGTCGTGATGGCCGCGGCGCCCGCCGACTTCCGGCCCACGGCGGTCAGCGAGGCCAAGATCAAGAAGGCGGACGACGGGTCCGCGCCGGCCATCGAGCTGGCGCAGAACCCCGACATCCTCGCCGAGATATCCCACGACCGGGCCCGCGAGGACGCCGTCATCGTGGGCTTCGCCGCCGAGACCGGCGACGCCACCGGCTCGGTGCTCGACCTCGGGCGCGCCAAGCTGGCCCGCAAGGGCTGCGACCTCCTCGTCGTCAACGACGTCAGCGGGGGAGCGGTCTTCGGCAGCGCCGACAACGAGGCGGTCGTCCTGGCCGCCGACGGAGGCGCCGTCGAGGTCCCGCGCGGGTCCAAGACCGCGCTCGCCCACGTCATCTGGGACGAGGTCGCCCGGCGATTCGCCGGCTGAGACACGCGTCCCGGATGCTGGTCGACAGGTACGTTTCATCCGACCGTTCCAAAGAAGAATCGAGAGCACCGTGGCTGGACGACTGTTCACCTCCGAGTCCGTGACCGAGGGGCACCCCGACAAGATCGCCGACCGGATCAGCGACTCGGTCCTCGACCACCTGATGGCCGAGGACGCCGACAAGGCCAACCTGCGCGTGGCCGTCGAGACGCTGCTGACCACCGGCCTCGTCGTGGTCGCCGGTGAGGTGCGCACGACGGCCTACGCCCCCGTCGCCGACATCGTCCGCAAGGCGATCCTCGAGATCGGCTACGACTCCTCCGACAAGGGCTTCGACGGTCACACCTGCGGCGTCCAGGTCGCCATCGGCGCCCAGTCCACCGACATCGCCGCGGGTGTCGACGCCGGCCACGAGTCGCGGGTCGGCTCCTCCGAGGACGAGCTCGACAAGCGCGGCGCCGGCGACCAGGGCCTGATGTTCGGCTATGCCTGCGACGACACCCCGGAGCTGATGCCGCTCCCGATCACCATCGCCCAGCGGCTCGCGCAGCGCCTCACCGAGGTCCGCAAGGACGGCACGCTCGGCTACCTGCGTCCCGACGGCAAGACCCAGGTCACCATCGAGTACGACGAGAACGACCGCCCGCTGCGCATCGACACCGTCGTGCTCTCCACCCAGCACGACCCCGACGTCGAGCACGCCGCGCTCGAGGCCGACATCAAGCAGCACGTCATCGACCACGTGCTCGCCGGCTTCGACCTGCCCTCCGAGGGCTACCGGATGCTGGTCAACCCCACGGGAACGTTCGTCATCGGCGGCCCGATGGGCGACGCCGGCCTGACCGGCCGCAAGATCATCGTCGACACCTACGGCGGCATGGCCCGCCACGGCGGCGGCGCGTTCTCCGGCAAGGACCCGTCGAAGGTGGACCGCTCGGCCGCCTACGCGATGCGCTGGGTCGCCAAGAACGTCGTGGCCGCCGGACTGGCCAGCCGCTGCGAGGCGCAGGTCGCCTACGCCATCGGCAAGGCCGCTCCCGTCGGCGTGTTCATCGAGACCTTCGGCACCGGCGTCGTCCCGGACGAGAAGATCCAGGCCGCCGTCCTCGAGGTCTTCGACCTCCGCCCCGCCGCGATCATCCGCGACCTCGACCTGCTCCGCCCGATCTACGCCCAGACCTCGGCCTACGGCCACTTCGGTCGCGAGCTCCCCGAGTTCACCTGGGAGAACACCGACCGCGCCGACAAGCTGAAGGCCGCCGCCGGCATCTGATCCCGCGCTGACCGGGGATCGCCGACGAGGGGGCCACTCCACAGACACGCCCGCGAGGTCCGGAGCGTCGGATGCCGCTGACACAATCTCCGGCATGACGTCCCACGAAGCCCCGGAAGCCGAGATGCTTCCGGGGCTTCGTGCTGCCGTCGACGACGCCAGGGCCAAGGCGGCCGCCACCCGACGGCGCACAGCGGCGCAGTGGCAGGCCGCCGAGACCGACCCCGTCGCGCGGGTCCTCGTCGACATCGCGCTGGCCCACCTCGACCGGCCGTTCGACTATGCCGTCCCGACGGCGGTGGCGGAGACCGCGGTCCCGGGCGCGCGGGTCAAGGTGCGCTTCGCCGGCCAGGACGTCGACGGCTACGTCGTCGAGCGCACGAGCCACACCGACCACACCGGCAGCCTCCAGCCGCTGCGGCGTGTGGTGAGCCCCGAGCCGGTGCTCGCGCCGGAGGTGGTCGAGCTGAGCGAGACCCTGGCCCGGAGGTACGCCGGTGCGCGGTCCGACGTGCTCCGCCTCGCCGTCCCGCCCCGCCACGCGGCCACGGAGAAGGTCGCGTCCGAGCGCGCACCCGAGGCGCAGGCGGTCGAGGCGCCCACGACCTGGTCCGAGGTCGCGCACGCCGACGCCTACCTCCGCCACCTCGCTTCCGGCGGATCGCCGCGCGCGGTGTGGGCGGCCGCCCCGGGCGACGACTGGCCCGCGATGGTCGCCGAGGCCGTGGCGACGACGTACGCCGCCGGGCGGGGCGCGCTCGTCTGCGTCCCGGACCGACGTGACGTCGCCCGGGTCGACGCCGCCCTGGCTGACCGCCTGGGGGAGGGACACCACGTGTGCCTGACCGCGGAGGGCGGCCCGGCTGCGCGCTACCGCGACTTCCTGGCCGTGTCCCGTGGAGCGCGACGGATCGTCGTCGGCACCCGCTCCGCCGCCTTCGCGCCCGTGCACGACCTCGGGCTCGTGGTGCTGTGGGACGACGGCGACGACCTCCACGCCGAGCCGCGCGCGCCCTACCCGCACACCCGCGAGGTGCTCCTCGTCCGCGCCGAGCAGCAGGGGACGGCGGCGCTCCTCGGTGGCGTGGCCCGCACCCCGGAGGCGGAGCAGCTGGTCGCCACCGGGTGGGCGCACGAGCTGGCGGTGCCCCGCGACGTGCTGCGGCGCCGGGCCCGCGTCGAGGCGGTGCCGGCCGAGGACCGGTCCGTCGGCACCCGCATCCCGCGCGCCGCCTACGACGCCATCCGGCGCGGTCTCACGACCGGGCCGGTGCTGGTGCAGACGCCGCGTGCCGGCTATGCCGCGTCGCTGGCCTGCGACACCTGCCGGGCACCTGCCCGCTGCACCGTCTGCACCGGACCGCTCGTGGTGGACGGACCGGCGGTGCCGCCGCACTGCCGGTGGTGCGGCCACGTCGAGGCGGCCTGGGCGTGCCCCACCTGCGGTGGCCACGGCCTGCGCGCGCCGGTGCGGGGCGAGGCCCGCACCGCGGAGGAGCTGGGCCGGATGTTTCCCGGCACCACCGTCCGCAGCTCCAGCGGCGAGCGGGTCGTCGACCGGGTCGGCGAGTCGGCCGACCTCGTGGTCGCGACCGTCGGGGCCGAGCCCGTCGCCAACGCGGGTTACGCCGCCGTCATCGTCCTCGACACCTGGTTGAGCCTGGCGCGCGACGACCTGCGGGCGGCCGAGGAGGCCCTGCGCCGATGGCTCAACGCAGCAGCCCTCGTGCGGCCCGGCGGCCACGTCGTGGCCGTGGGCGACCCGGCCCACCCCGCGCTGCAGGCCCTCGTGCGGTGGGACCCGACCGGCTTCGCCCGTCGGGAGGCCCAGGAGCGCTCGCAGGCCCACCTCCCGCCGGCGGCCCGGCTCGCGACGGTCACGGGTGACCTCGGGGCGCTCGACGACGTCCTCCACCTGGTCGACCTCCCTGCCGGTGCCGAGGTGCTCGGTCCGGTCCCGGTCGACGACGAGCACCGGGTCCTGCTGCGCGTGCCGCGGTCCAGCGGAGAGGCGCTCTCCCGCTCGCTCGGCGACCTCCAACGGGTGCGCTCGGCCCGCAAGCTCGACCCCGTCCGGATCCAGGTCGACCCCCTGACCATCTGAGCGGGCCGCCCCGGCGCCTGTGCGGCGAGCAGACGTCGTACGTCATGGCCAGCGGTTGCCCCGGCGACCGGCCGCCATGACGTCACCGCGGGCGCCTCCCTAGACTTGGCCACTGCCCGATCGACCCGCCCAGACCTGACCCAGACCGCGTCCAGCCGAGCGAAGGAGCTCCGTGGCCGTCCAGCCCATCCGTCTCTTCGGTGACCCCGTGCTCCGCCAGCGAGCAGTGGAGGTCGACGACTTCGACCGCGAGGTCCGCCAGCTCGTCACCGACCTGACCGACACGATGCTCGCCGCTCCCGGCGCCGGCCTCGCGGCGCCGCAGATCGGCGTGGGCCTGCGGGTCTTCACCTGGAACGTCCACGGCGAGGTCGGCCACCTGGTCAACCCCTCCCTCGAGCTCTCCGACGAGACCCAGGACGGGGCGGAGGGCTGCCTCTCGCTACCGGAGCTGACCTACGACTGCCTCCGGGCGCTGTCGGTCGTCGCGACCGGCTTCGACATGTACGGCGAGCCGCAGCGGATCGAGGCGTCGGAGCTGCTGGCCCGAGCCATGCAGCACGAGACCGACCACCTCGACGGCGTCCTCTTCATCGACAAGCTCGACACGGCCGCGCGGAAGGCGGCGATGAAGGAGATCCGGGAGTCCGAGTGGTTCGGTCTCGAGCAGCCGACGGTCCGGTTCAGCCCCCACCCGACGAACGGATTCGCCCGATGAAGGTCCCCAGCTGATGCGCGTCGTCTTCGCCGGCACCCCCGAGGTCGCCGTGCCCGCGCTCGACGCGATCGCCGAGAGCCGCCACGAGCTCGTCGGCGTCGTCACCCGACCCGACGCCCCGAGCGGCCGGGGCCGCAAGCTGGTCGCCAGCCCGGTCGCCCAGCGCGCGGAGGAGCTCGGCGTACCCGTCCTCAAGCCCGTGCACCCACGCGACCCGGACTTCCAGCAGGAGCTCGCCGCCCTGCGACCCGACGCCTGCCCGGTCGTGGCGTACGGCGCCCTGCTCCCGCAGTCGGCGCTCGACCTGGTGCCGCACGGCTGGATCAACCTGCACTTCTCGGTGCTCCCGTCCTGGCGCGGCGCCGCCCCCGTGCAGCACTCGCTCTGGGCCGGCGACGAGGTCACCGGCGCGACGACGTTCCGGATCGTCAAGGCCCTCGACGCCGGACCGGTCTTCGCGGTGATGACCGAGCGGGTGCGGCCCACCGACACCGCCGGTGACCTGCTCGCCCGCCTGGCCGAAGGCGGCGCGGGCCTGCTGGTGCAGACCCTCGACGGGATCGAGGACGGCACCCTCGAGGCGCGCGAGCAGCAGGCGGAGGGCGTCTCGTTCGCGCCGAAGATCCTGGTCGAGGACGCCCGCATCGACTGGAGCCTCCCGGCGGTCGCCATCGACCGGCAGGTCCGTGCCTGCGATCCGGCCCCCGGCGCGTGGAGCACCTTCGAGGGCGAGCGGATCAAGATCGGGCCGCTGCGCCCGGTCGACCGCGAGTCGCTCGACCCGGGGGTGCTCGAGGTCGCCAAGAACGCCGTCTACGTCGGCACCGCCACCACGCCCGTCGAGCTCGGCCAGGTCAAGGCCTTCGGCAAGAAGCAGATGGGTGCGGCCGACTGGGCCCGCGGGGTGCGCCTGGAGTCGGGCGTCCGCCTCGGCGGGCAGGACGCCCCCTCGTGAGCCGGCCCGCTCGTCCGGAGGACGTCGACGAGATCTGCGGCAGCCTGCCGGAGACCGAGCTCGGGATCTCCTGGGGCGACCGGCCGACCTGGAAGGTGCCCCGCGGCGACAAGGGCAAGGGGTTCGTCCTCTACCGCGCGCCGCACAAGTCGGCCGTCGACCCGGACACGGGGGACATGTACGACGACCTGGTCGTGATCTCCACGCCGACCGAGGTGGAGAAGCACGCGCTGGTCGCGGACGAGTCGACGCCGTTCTTCACCATCGACCACTTCAAGGGCTACGCCGCCGTGCTCGTGCAGCAGTCGCGGCTCGGCGAGATCGGCCGCGACGAGCTGGAGGAGATCATCACCGACGCCTGGGCGGCGAAGGCGCCGAAGAAGCTCGTGCGGGAGCACCTCGGTGAGTGACCGCCGGCCGCCGGTCGACAAGGCCCGTCGCGCGGCGCTCGACGTGCTCACCGCCGTGCGCACCGACGACGCCTACGCCAACCTCGTGCTCCCGCAGGTCATCCGCAAGCACGGGCTCACCGGCCGCGACGCCGCGCTGGCCACCGAGCTCTCGTCCGGGGCGATCCGGATGCACGGGCTGTACGACGCCGTGATCGACGCCTGCCTCACCAAGCCGCGCCTCCAGCCGGAGGTGCGCGACGTGCTGCGTCTGGGGACCCACCAGCTCCTCTCCATGCGGGTGCCCGACCACGCCGCGATCTCGACGAGCGTCGACCTCGTCCGCGCCACCGTCGGCCGGGGACCGGCCGGCCTGGTCAACGCCGTCCTGCGGACGATCAGCCGGCGCGACCTCGCCGGATGGGTCGACGAGGTCGCACCCGACCAGCAGGCCGACCCGTACGCCCACCTCGCCGTCGCCCGGTCGCACCCCCGCTGGGTCGTCGCGGCGCTGGGGGAGGCGCTGGCCGCGTCCGTCGGCAGCGACGAGGAGCTCGACGCGCTGCTGGAGGCCGACAACGCCCCGCCGCGGGTCACGCTGGTGGCCCGCCCCGGCTTGTCGACCGTGGAGGAGCTCGAGGCCGCCGGCGGCACCCGCACCGGCCGGTCGCCGTACGCCGTGACCCTGGCCGGTGGCGACCCGGCCGCCGTCCCGGCGGTCGCCGAGGGACGCGCCGGGGTCCAGGACGAGGGTTCGCAGGTCGTCGCGCTCGCGCTCGCCGACGCCCCGCTGGACGGTCGTGACGAGCGGTGGCTCGACCTGTGCGCCGGGCCCGGGGGCAAGGCCGCCCTGCTGGCGGCGCTCGCCGCCCAGCGCGGGGCCGTGCTCGTCGCCAACGAGCGGCAGCCGCACCGGGCCGCGCTGGTCGCG
>NZ_JBFUMR010000035.1:0-48307 GCF_054049275.1 Nocardioides sp. P5_E3 | reverse complement strand
GCACGACATTGGCCGACAAGGGGCTCACGTGAGCGTGCGAGACCAAAGGGTGCCTCGATCGTTCGTCGCTCTCGGCGCCCCCGAAGAGCTGCTCGTGGAGCTTTTCGCCTTCACGCAAGCCGGTGTAGACGATCTCGATGGTCTTGCCCGAGAGCTCGATGAGCTGCTTGGCCACGTCGTCGATCTTCACCGGCTGACCCATGTCGAGGATCATCACCTCGCCGTCCTCGCCGATGGCGCCAGCCTGGATCACGAGCTGGACGGCCTCCTCGACGGTCATGAAGTACCGAGTGATCTCGGGGTGCACCACCGTCACCGGCCCGCCCGCAGCGATCTGGGCGGTGAAGGTGTGGAGCACCGAGCCACGGGAACCGAGGACGTTGCCGAAGCGGACGCTGATGTAGGCCCCGTCGGCCTCACGAGCCGTCGCGGCGGTCAGCCGCTCAGCGACCCGCTTGCTGTAGCCCAGGACACTCTTGGGATCTGCCGCCTTGTCGGTGGAGATGTTGACGAAGGTGGTCACGCCGACCTCGGCCGAGGCCTTGAGGACGTTGGCCGTGCCGAGGACGTTTGTCTTCATCGCTTCGTGCGGGTACTGCTCGAGCATGGGCAGGTGCTTCAACGCGGCGGCGTGGAAGACCACCTCCGGCCGACGTTCCTGGAAGATCAGCCGGAGCGCGGCCTCGTCGCGGATGTCGTTCAGCACGACGTCCTGGCTGTCCAGGAGTGCGCGACCGTGGATCGAGAGCTGCACGGAGTGCAGGGCCGACTCGTCGCGGTCGAGCATGATGAGCTCGGACGGGCCGAACTTGTTGATCTGTCGGCACAGCTCGGAGCCGATGGAGCCACCTGCGCCCGTCACGAGAACGCGCTTGCCTGTGACGTACCCGGCGATGCTCGCGACGTCCGTCTCGATCGCGGCGCGTCCGAGGATGTCGGTGAGGTTCACGTCACGCACGTCCCGCACGTCGGCCTTCGTGGAGAACGACTCGGCAAAGGACGGCAGCACCTTGAGGGCTACACCCGCCTCGCGGGCTGCGTCGACCAGCGGAGCGATCATCGCCTTGTCCGCTCGGGGGATGGCGACGACGACGACCTCGGCTCCCGTCCTGGCGACGACCTGCGGGAGCTCGCTCAAGGTGCCGAGCACCGGGATCCCGTAGTGCCGACGCTGGCGCTTCCACTGGTCGTCGTCGAGGAACCCCACAGGGACCATGCCGGCCTCCGGGCGGCTGAGCATCGAGCGAGCGAGGCGGTTACCGCTGTACCCCGCGCCGACGATGAGCGCGCGACGGGCATTGTCGCCCCCAGCAAGGGTGAACTGATCGGTCAGGTGTCGCCACAACGCTCGGACCGTCAGCATGAGGAAGAAGCCGAGGAAGGTCGCCGACACCGGCACGCTGCGGGCGACCCAGTGGGGATCGACCATCGCGTTGACCAAGGAGACCATCGTCCCGGCGACAAGGGTCACCAGCCCGAGTCCCATGGTCTCCTCGATGGTGGCAACGCCTACCCTCCCGAGGTAGACCTGACTGACCAGGCCGACCCCCCACTGGAGCGCGATGGCCACGACGGCGACGCCAGCAGCAGCCATCCACACCTGCTCGGTCAGGTCGCTCCCGTAGCGCAGGAGCAGGCTGATCAGATAGGCGAGCGCGAGCGCCGCCGCATCGAAGGACAACAGCACCACGGTCCGGCGTGTGCGCACGCTGGATTGAAGCTCAACTCGAGTCATGACTCCCCCACGAAGACAGACGGTGATAACGGGGCGAACTGCTCAACGACAGATCGCTCGAAAAGTCTCACACGGTCTTTGCTTCACGGTGGGGCTTCTCGTCAACTGGCGAACAGGACTCTACGTCAAAAAGTTCTTGACGCTTCATTCACGTTGGTCTACTCACCCGATTACACCCTCACGGGTGGAATCGATCCCTCTAAACTGCTCCGATGCACCCGGGGCCGGCTCACCACCACTGCAACGTCCCGCTTTCACGACGCCTGACTCGCGCATGAGGAACGTCACCAGAGCACCCATTCGTGACCTCTACGAGGAGGGCGACCGATCGGTGGTCATGGTGGAAGAGCAGGTACTTGTGTTGTCCCCAATTGCCACCACGATCCTTCGGTCGGTGCCTTCAGGCGCCGTCATCGACGTCGCAGACCTGGTGGCGGCGGTTGTCGACGCGCATGGGGCGCCCGAGCCGCCCGCCGACGCGGAGCCGGTGGTCCGACGTCAGGTCATCGACCTGGTCGCCCACCGCGTCCTCGTCGCTGTGGACGAGACAGCCGGGGACGGAATGTCGGCAACGTCGGACGATGACACGCAAGCTGATAGAGCGCTCGATGCCGTTGCGGACGCGCTCCGATCGCTGCTGGCTCCCGATCGAGTCGGGTGGACGCTCCCCTCCGGCGTGAGTGATTCGGCGTTCCTGGCAGCCGCCCAGCGACAGCGAGTCGTCTCCCAGCTGGCCTCGCACCTCGACTTGTCGACCGTGTCGGGCTCGCTCGCTGCCCGGCTGTCCGCGCTCCATGCGGGGCTCGCAGCAGCCAGCGCGGAGGTGGGACGCGACCTGCACCTGGTGCTCGAGACGCTGGCGGACGCGGGTGTGCGCGCGTTGGTCTTCAAGGGACAGGCACTCGCCGCGCAAGCCTGGGGTGACGCCGCCGCCCGTGGATACGGCGACATCGACCTGCTGGTCTCCCCGAGCGACCTGGCCCGCGCCTACCGGTCGCTCACCGGCGCCGGCTGGCGAACCGACTACGTCTACCCCGCCCCAGGGCCATCCTGGGGATGGCGACAGTTCATCCGCACGGAGTACGAGATGGCGCTCGCGCGAGGTCGAACGTCTGTCGACCTGCACTGGCACCCGGTGCCGTCCCGCGCGGCGTTCCCCGACTTCGACGGCCTGTGGGCGCGCCGCGCGTACGTCAGCATCGCGGGGCGGGGGGCGCACACCTTCAGTCCGTACGACGCTCTTGCGCATTCAGCCAGCCACAGCGCAAAGGACCACTGGAGGTGGCTGAGAGGCCTGGCGGACGTGCACCGACTCGTCGCGGACCGCGCCACCTGGTCGGCCGCGGATCGGCCCCTGGCCGGCGACCAGTTGCTCACGGTCGGCATCGCGGCCCGGCTCTTCGGCGTCCCCGACTC
This sequence comes from Nocardioides sp. P5_E3, assembly GCF_054049275.1. NCBI lineage: Bacteria > Bacillati > Actinomycetota > Actinomycetes > Propionibacteriales > Nocardioidaceae > Nocardioides > Nocardioides sp. P5_E3. The sequence continues at coordinate 45,156 of NZ_JBFUMR010000035.1, read as the reverse complement.
AGCTCCGGCCGTCGTCCGCGATGCCGCCCTTGCCGCTCGGCCGGTCATGGCCCACGCCCGCCGCGGACAGCTCTCTCCCGAGCGAAGTGCTCCTCAGGACTGGACACCAGGGTTGGGCACGCTGCAGATGCTGCGGCCGCTCTGGCACGCCAATGCTCATCCTCGGGAGTTCGCCCGACGGCTGTCCACGAGCGCCTTCCCGCCCTGGTCTCTCGCCGCTGACAGCTCACCCCACGCGGCTGTCGCAGCGCCGAAAGCTCTTATGCTGCGCGCCTCCGAAGTGCGCCATCGGCTACGTGAACGGCAGCGAGATCTCCGCTGATCTCATGCTGGGTCAAGAATTCGTTGCCATGGCAGGCGCATCTTTTTGCCAGAATTCAACAACTGGACGGGTGCAAGCGGCCACAATGGCGGAATGGATGCTCGCCAGGCTGAACTCCTCGCTCAGGCCGACCAGCACGAATTGGGCCGACGGCTGCGCTCGATCCGAGTCTCGCGCGGGCTGACCCAGGGCGACGTGGTCGGGGACACGCTGTCCGTCGCCTACCTCTCCCGGCTCGAGACGGGCGCTCGCCGACCCACCGTAAAGGCGCTGACCGTCCTCGCAGCCCGGCTCGACGTGACCATCGACTCCCTCCTTGCCGCCGACCCCCAGCAGGACCCCGACGAGGTCCGACTGGCACTCGACTACGCCGAGCTCGCCCTTGAGTCTGGAGATCCGGGCGAGGCCGAGCACCACCTGGAGACGGCACTGAGCCGCCTCGACGGTCCCATGGGAGCGGCAATGCGTGAGCGCGCACAGCTTCTCCACGCTCGATCGCTCGAGGCGAGCGGCCGCGAGGACGACGCGATCATCGAGCTGGAAGAGCTGCTCGCGGACCACGCGGTGAGCGGGCTGACCCGCATCAAAGCCGGAATTGCCATCAGCCGCATCCACCGAGAGACAGGGGACCTCGGTCGCGCGATCACCTGCGGCGAGGAGGTGCTCTCGCAGCTACGGGCCGCGGGGATGGACGCCAGCGACGAAGCAGTGCAGCTGGCCGTCACGGTCGCAGCTGCCTACTTCGAGCGAGGCGACACCGCGCACGCCGTCAGACTCTGCAGCAAGGCCATCTCCGAGGCGGAGACCCTTGATTCGCCGCGCGCTCGCGCCTCGGCCTACTGGAACGCCAGCGTGATGCAGGCGAACAGGGGCGACATCGCTGCTGCCGTGCCCCTCGCCGAGAGGGCACTCGCTCTCCTCGGCGAAGGCCAGGATGCTCGCAACCTGGCACGGTTGCGGACCGAGGTGGGCCGACTCCAGCTCGAGCTCGACCCGCCCGCCGTCGAAGAGGCCCGCCAGAACCTGACGCAGGCTGTGTCCGAGATGGAGTGGAGCAGCGCTTCTCCCACCGATCGAGCCTGGACGCTACTCGGCCTGGCTCGCGCCGCTTATCTCTCGGGCGAGCTCGAGCAGGCGCGCCACCTGATCGGCGAGGTCGAGGTCACATCCAGCGGGCACGCACCCCTCGCGGAGGCGGAAGCTTTGACCCTGGCCGGCCGGACGTGCGCGGCGGAAGGCCGGATGGACGACGCAGCCGATTACTACCAGCAGGCAGTGTTGAAGCTCTCGGCGATCGGAGCCGACAAGGCTGCGGCACAATCCTGGTTCGACCTGGCCGCCCTGCTCGAGAGCGTCGACCTGGTCGAGGCCGCCCGCGACGCGTACCGCCGCGCAGCGGCCTCAACAGGTCTTCGCACCCGTTCAACGGTCGCCACGTCCGTACACGTGTGAGGTGATGTGGCCTCGGGGCCGCACGCGACGGGTCGAGACGACCTGTGAAGTCCGTACTGGATCAGCAGCACCACACGTTGCGCTGCTGGGCGTCCCTGGGGGCCGCGGTGGCCGGAGCGGCCATGCCGGCGATGCTGACGAGGGCGGTGGCGGCGACGACGAGGCGAGCGATGGTCTTCATGGGGTGACTCCTTGTGAGTGTGGGCTGACCGAGCGATACCGGGGAAATCGTCCGCTCGCCGCGATTGTGTCAAAAATGCTGCGCGGACGCGCCGTGTCTGGCAAACTGAGTCAAAGACAAGTTGGCAAACGCCCCCGCCGAATTGTCACGCTCGCCACGTGCCCCCACGTCGAGCCAAGAAAATGCGCTTCACCCCACGGAGCGCCCGGAGCCCCCCGCACCCCACGCGGGGGGCCCATTTCGTCTTTCCCCCTGCCGGTGCGGACTGGCCCGCTTAGGGTGGCGGCCATGGTCAGCACCACCCGGCACACCAACGCCCGACTCGTGGGGCACGTCGACGCCTTCGGTGTGGCCGTGCCGATATGCGCCACTGACGAGATGCGCGCTCCGGTGCTGGAGGCGTGGCGTGACGCCCTCATGGACGCCGACCCGACCACCAGCACGACCACGCCCGCGGTAGAGGCAACCGGGTCCGATGTCGACAGTGCCTTGCACCACCTGTCCCCCGCGGTGACCACGACCGCGATCGGTGCGCGCGCAGGCCAGCTCGTGATGCTGCACGCCGCCGCCCTCGCGGATCCGCGGACGGGTCGCACAGCAGTGCTCGTGGCCGCGTCGGGCACCGGCAAGACAACCGCCTCGGTGACCCTCGGCAAGTCGCTGGCCTATGTCACCGACGAAACGGCGGCGATCACTCGCGATGGAATAGTGCTGCCCTACCTCAAGCCCTTGTCGATCATCGACGGCGGGCACCTCAAGAAGCAGATCGCGCCCTCGGCGCTCGGGCTGCTCATGACGGAGCAGGAGTGCCGCCTGGGCGCCCTGCTCGTCATCGAACGCGACCGCCACCATGAGGGGGAGCCGCTCGTGGAGTCGCTGGCCACCGTTGACGCCATCGCAGCCATCGCTCCGCAGTCGTCCTACCTGCCCAGCCTCGAGCGGCCGCTCCACCGGTTGGCGGAGCTGATCCATCTCGTCGGTGGCGCCCGGCGCGTCCGCTACCGCGAGTCCGCGGACCTGGAGCCGGTGATCGCCCGGCTCCTGGCGGCGTCGTCGTGATCCTCAGTCGTGGCGCGCTGATCGATCGTTACGTCGAGGACGATCGCAGCGTCGTCATGGTGGACGAGCACGTTCTCGTGCTGTCGCCCATGGCGACCGCGATACTCGAAGCGGTACCCGACGGCGCCCTCGTGCCCCTCGCCGCTGTCATCGATCACCTCGTGGCCGCCTTCGGGCCGCCGGAAGGGGTCGAGGCAGCCGACGTGATCACCCGCGCCCAGGTGGGCGAGCTGACAGCGTGCGGAGTCCTGGTCGACCACGTCGACGGAACGTGAAAGCGCCCTCGGCCCAGATCCCCCGTCCGACAAGCGATGGAGATCTGCGCCGAGGGCGCGATGACGGCTGCTCCGTCAGTGCGTGTGCTGGCTGCCGGCGTCCCAATTCCTCGGGTCGAGGGTTGAGATGGCCACCAGGTTGTCCTGCGAGTCGCGGGCCATCACCGTCGCTCCGACCTGACCCTTGGAGTTGTCCGTGCCTTGGAGACGAACATGGATGTTGGCGGGCACCCCACGGGCGATGTCCGGGCCGGCGTAGCTCGCGGAGACCGTGGCCACCATCGTGTCCTTGGTGACGGTGCTGCTCCAGCTCGCGGCGGGCGAGAAGCAAGCCACCTCCGCCGCAGACAGCTTCGCATCCTTGCCGCCGCCCGTCTGGTTGTAGGTGAGGTGCAGCTCAAGGCCCTTGAGGTCCATGTTGTTGCACGTCACGATGATGTCCCAAGCCACGTACTTGACGCTCTCGCCGTACTTCACGGGAGTCGTCGTCGTGACGCTGACCGACGGGGTGACCGCCGTTCCGGGCGTGGCCGCGGCGATGTTCGGCGTCGCCACGACGACCGTGACCGCCGATGCGGACCACGCTGCCCCACGCAGCGCGGTCCGACGGGTGATGCCGCTCTCGTTCGAGCGTGACTGACTGGTGAGCTGATCGCTCATTGTGGTGCCCCCACCTTGAAGTTGTGAGTGGTCGCCCCCGACCACTACCGATCGACTCGTGCCGTCCGGGTGATCGGAAGGCTATACATCGAAATCCGGGGGTCCGCCGCGTTTTACCCGAATGAGGGTTTCCTCGATGAATGTTGTACTTCCCCACGGACCACCCCATTCGCCGGACGTCTCTTCCACAGGCACCTACGCTTCTCGAGACGTCCGAAAGTAAAGGGGATCCGGTGGAGCTCGCCGACTACCTGCGCATCTTGCGCAACCACTGGATCGCCGTGACGGCGTTCATCCTGGTGGCCGCGCTGGCCGCCTTCGGGTGGAGCAGCATCCAGCCCAAGGTCTATGCCGCCAGCTCGTCGGGCTTCGTCACCTCCGGTGGCGGTGGCGACCCGGGCCTCGACAGCCTCAACGACTCGCTGTCCAAGTCGCGCGCGGCGTCGTACGTCGTGCTGGCGAAGGACCGTGAGACCGCGTCGCTCGTCATCGACGACCTCGGGCTGGACACCTCGCCCGAGGGCCTGGTCGGCAGCATCGACGCAGCCCAGACGCCCGACACCGTCGTCATCTCGATCACCGCACGCGCCGGCACGCCCGAGGAGGCGCAGCAGCTCGCCGACGCCTGGGTGGGCGCGCTCGCGGAGCGGGTCAAGAGCATCGAGGCGGGCAAGTCCAGCGGCAACCAGGGCATGCGCATCGAGGTGTCGGAGTCGGCACAGCTCCCGACGAGCCCGGTGTCCCCGCAGGTCGAGCGCAACGTGCTCCTCGGCGCCGTGCTCGGCGCCCTGCTCGGCCTCGGCTACGCCGTCGTCCGCAGCCTGCTCGACCGCCGCATCCGCTCAGCCGAGGACGTCGAGCGCGACACCGGTGTGCCGGTCGTGGGCTCGGTGCCTGACATCGGCAAGGCCGGTGGCATCTTCGTCGGGACCAGCACCGGCAACGCCGCGCTCGCGGCGGAGGGCGTACGCCGCCTGCGCACCAACCTGTCCTACATGGACGTCGACAACCCGCCACGCGCGATCGTGGTCACCAGCCCCAAGCAGGGCGACGGCAAGTCCACCGTCGCGGCCAACCTGGCGGCCGCCATCGCCGGCTCCGGCCAGGCCGTGACCCTCGTCGACGCCGACCTGCGGCGACCGACCGTCGCGTCCGCGGCCGGGGTCGACGACACCGTGGGCCTCACCGACGTGCTGGCCGGTCGCATCGAGCTTGCCGACGCCCTGCAGTCGCACCCGACCATCGAGGGGCTCAGCGTGCTCACCTCGGGCGCGCGACCGCCCAACCCCAGCGAGATCCTGGGGTCGCAGGCCATGCGCGGCGTGATCGACGACCTGACCGCCAAGGGGATGCTGATCATCGACGCCCCTCCCCTGCTGCCGGTGACCGACGCCGCCGTCGTCGCCCACGCCGCCGACGGTGCCTTCATCGTGGTCTCGGCCGGCCGGACCCTCGACACGGAGCTCGACAACGCCCTGGGCCACCTGCGCACGGTCAACGCCCGTCCGCTCGGCATCATCCTCAACCGGGTCTCGAAGCGGACCGTCGGCGCCGGCAACTATGGCCACTACGGCTACGGCACCGACGACTACGTCGAAGGCACCAGCGGATGGCGCAAGACCCGACGCTGACCCCGGGAAGGTCGAAGGTCTGCACCAGCGGACCAGACCGCTCGGCGGCCAGATCAAGGTTTGCCGCACGTTCCGTGCAGCCCGACTGCAACGGGCTGAAGTCGACCTACGCTCGCCGAACCAGCCCGTGGGGGCGCTGGTTTCGTCGAAACGTGGGGGTACACCGTGTCCGATCAGGCACGCATGGGGTCGACCGTGCTCAGCAGGCGGGCTGCCGTCCGGGGAGCCGTGTGGTCTATCCCCGCGGTCACCGTCGCGACGACCGCACCGGCCTTCGCCAGCGCCTCGGGCCAGCTCAGCGTGACCGACTTCGTCGCGTCGTACGCCCCCGACCGGCCGGAGCAGGTCCTCATCTCGGCGACCGTCATGGGCTTCGACACGAGCTACCAGCTCACCGTCACCGTGCCGGACGGCGGGTTCGACAGCGTCGAGTCGGCGACCGCTACCAGCGCGTCCAGCGCTGGACCTTCGGCGAGCCACACCCTGGTGTTCACCAGCGCCACGTCGCACTTCCAGGCGACGCTCGACCTCGGTTCGCGGACGGAGCTGCCGTGGCGCGGCTTCCAAGGAACGGCCTTCACCATCTCCGCCACCGCGAGCGCGGACGGCCGGCAGTCGGAGTCCACCACGACCGCCGTCACGGCGTACGACATGTCCCATGACCCGCTCAACTACGACCCCAACCCGAGCGCCAGCCTCCAGCGCCTCTTCTCGGACAGCATCGCCGCGCACCACAGGTACCCCGGGGTGATCGGGCGCATCGTCCTCGTCGTCTCACTGCCCAAAATCGCCGGCGCGGCCAAGCCTGGAACCGACTCCGTGCATGGCGGATGGACCCGCACCCACGTCGAGGACGAACCCGGAAACTGGCTCTACCGGTTCACCACCACGCAGTCGCACCACACATCCAGGACTGGTCCGCCCGGAGGCAACCCCGATCGCGGCCCCGCACCCGATGCCGCGGGCGGCGCCTATTACGAGTTCTGGGTCGACATGGCAGGCATGCCGACCGAGCTGGTCGGAATGACCGCGTCGTTCTACTTCTCCGCGGAGGGCGACGCAGCGGCGCGATTCTCCCGCGGGCGTGTCATCACTTCCTGAGCGGCAGCCTCAGCGCGGCAGCAGCACGCAGATGCTGGTGCCCTCGCCGAGCGTGCTCTCCAACGAGACCACGCCGCCGTGGGCCTCGACGATGCTGCGCACGATCGTGAGGCCCAGGCCGGTGCCGGGCACGTGGAGCCGGCGGGCGTTCTCGCCGCGGTAGAAGCGACCGAACACCTGCTCCACGTCGGCGGGCTCGATGCCGGTGCCCTCGTCGGTGACCGTCAGCACGACGTGCTCCTCGCGCACGGCCAGGTCGACCGTCACGAGGCAGCCCTCGCGGCTGTAGGCGATCGCGTTGTCCAGCAGGTTGTCGAAGACCTGACGCAGGCGCATCCCGTCGGCGACGGCCGGCAGGGAGCCGGGCAACCGACTCGTGATCCGCACCCCGCGGCTGTCGGCGTCGAGCGACGCCGCGTCGACCGCCTCGCACAGGATCACGGCGAGGTCGACCCGGTAGGGGTCCACCAGCGGCGAGCCGGCCGAGACGCGGGTGGTGAAGAGCAGGTCGGCGACCAGGTGCGAGAGACGGAGCATGTTGCGGCGGGCCGCGGTCACCTGCTGGTGGCCCTCGGCGCTGACGTCGGTCGACTCGTCGAGCAGCTCGAGGTAGGCCAGCGCCGCCGTGAGCGGCGTACGGAGCTCGTGGGAGATCGTCGAGACGAACTCGTCCTTGACGCCCATCGCGCGCACCAGGTCGGTGACGTCGTGGTAGGCCAGGACGGCGCCTGCCACCTCACCCGTGCGGTCGAGGACACGGCGCGCGGAGACCGACAGGGCCCGGCGCGAGTGGGGGTCCTCGCCCACCCACAGGCGTACGTCGTCGAACTCCTCGCCGGACGCGGCCCGCACCGACGGCATGTCGTCGCGCGCGAGCGGCTGCTGGTCGAGGTCGTAGGCGAAGCCGGTCTGCCCGGCCTGGCCGAGGTGACCCTCGGGGAAGGCGAGCTCGAGGAACTCCCGGTGCCGGCTGTTGGTGGCGAGGTAGCGGCCGGTGGCGTCGATCTGCAGCAGTCCGACCGCGACGCCCTCGAAGATCGCCTGGGCCGTACGACGCTCCGCATCTGCGGCGGCCTCCGCCGCGTCGAGCCGCTCGACGAAGGCCTGGCGCTCGCTGAGGTCGACGATCTGGGAGATGAAGTGGATCGGGGTGCCCAACGGGTCGCGCAGCAGCGCGACGGACAGGTCGCCGACCAGGATGCTGCCGTCGGCGCGGAGGTAGCGCTTGGTGATCCGGTAGGAGCTGATCTCCCCGGCCAGCGTCTGCTCGAACAGGCGCAGGTCGGCGTCGAGGTCGTCGGGGTGGGTGATGTCCTGGAAGGACTTCGTGATCAGCACGTCGGCCTCGTGGCCGAGCATCTCGCACAGCGCGACGTTGGCCGTCATGAAGCCGCCCGTCGGGGACACGATCGCCATCCCGACCGGCGAGTGCTCCATCGTCAGGCGCCAGAGCTCGTCGGTCTCGAGTGCGGGCGCGGGCGCGATCTCAGCGACCATCACCCACCTACCCTCCACGTCACAGCCCGCATGCGGCGCACAGCCCGAGATGCCACGGTAGGACGGGAGCGAGGCCGCCGCCCCGAGTGTGGGGGAACAGTGGCGAAAATGAGAGGAACGCCCCGCACTGCTCGTGCGGGACGTCCCTCCGGTGGTCTGGACCAGACGCGGGTCCGCGCGGGTCAGGCGGTGACGAGCACCTGCACCTCGGCGACGGAGCCCGTCGCGGCGACGACGCGGGTGTCGACCGGCTGGGCCTTCGGCGCCAGCGTCCGCAGGGTCCACTCGCCGTCGCCGGCGAAGAAGCGGAAGTGCCCCGTCGCGGACGTCGGCACCTCGGCGGTGAACTCGCCGCTGCGGTCGAGCAGCCGGACGTAGGCGTTGGCGACGGGCTCGTCACCGCTGCGCAGCACCTGGCCCTGGATCACGGCTTCCTTGGCGACGTTGACGCCGTCGAGCGACAGGCCGCCTTCCTTGGCTCCGCACATGTCAGGCCTCCCCGGGCTCGTCACCGAGGGCGACCGGGACGCCGACGAGCGAGCCGTACTCGGTCCAGGAGCCGTCGTAGTTCTTGACGTTCTTGCGGCCGAGGAGCTCGGTGAGGACGAACCACGTCAGCGAGGAGCGCTCGCCGATGCGGCACAGCGCGATCGTGTCCTTGTCGGTGTCGAAGCCGACCTCGTCGTAGAGGGCGGTGAGCTCCTCGTCGGACTTGAAGGTGCCGTCGTCGTTGGCGTTCTTGCTCCACGGCACGTTGACCGACGTCGGGATGTGGCCGGCGCGCTGGGCCTGCTCCTGCGGGAGGTGGGCGGGGGCGAGCAGCCGGCCGGCGTACTCGTCGGGGCTGCGCACGTCGACGAGGTTCTGCGTGCCGATCGCGGCGACGACCTCGTCGCGGAAGGCGCGGATCGAGGGGTCCTGCTCCTGCGCGGTGTACGACGTCGTCGCGCGGGTCGGGAGCTCGTCGGTCAGCTCGCGGGAGTCGAGCTCCCACTTCTTGCGGCCGCCGTCGAGGAGCTTGACGTCCTGGTGGCCGTAGAGCTTGAAGTACCAGTAGGCGTAGGCGGCGAACCAGTTGTTGTTGCCGCCGTAGAGCACGACGGTGTCGTCGTCGGAGACACCGCGCTCGGACAGCAGGGCCTCGAACTGCTCCCTGTTGACGAAGTCGCGGCGGACCTGGTCCTGGAGGTCGGTCGTCCAGTCGAGCTTGATGGCTCCCCGGATGTGGCCCTTGTCGTAGGCGGTCGTGTCCTCGTCGACCTCGATGAGGACGACGCCGTCGGTGTCGAGGTTGTCCTCGACCCACTGGGCGGTGACGAGCGAGTTCTCGCGGCTCATGGTTGGTGTGCTCCTTGTTGGTGGTGACAGTCGGGGTCAGACGGTGGCGATGAAGCGGCGGACGAGCAGGTAGACCTCGCATCCCAGGCAGAAGGCGAAGACGGCGTTGAGGAGGGCGGCGACGAGCGCGAGGCCGACCGCCACCTGGGCGACGACGGTGGCGCCGGCCGCGAAGGCGAGCAGCCCGACGAGCGCGAAGGCGAGGCCCACGGCCTGGGCGAAGCGCGGCGGCTCGGGGGCCTCCCACTCGGTGGGCGGGGCCAGGCGCGGGCGGACGAGCGTGCGGAACAGCCAGGCGTGCGGCGTCGCCTGCACCCCGCGCACCGCACCCACGGCGAACAGCACCGCCTGCACGGCGAGCAGCGCGACGGCGTACGGCGTGGGGAGCAGCAGCACGGCCACCAGGACGACGGCGGTCAGGGCGGCGGCGAGCTGCGGGCCGCGGGGGTCGATCGCACCCTCCGGACGGAGGGCGGCGCCGGGACCTTGGGCAGGTCTGGGCGTGGCGGTGGTGGTCATGTCTCTCCTGAGGTCGGTCGGCACGGCAGGGGCCGGGCACGCCGGGGCAGGGCCCGGCATGCGGGTCCCACCGACCGAGCACGGTCCGGCGACGTCAGGCCGGACGGGGGCTCAGGTGAGCGGTGGGACCGCTACGACATTCGACACAGCGCCGAGCGCACGCGGCAGTGATCCACTGCGCGGCGCTTGGTGAGCATGGTCGAGGACATGACGACGACCCTAGGCGCTGCGACCATCTCGACCCCGCTCTGTCTCACCATTTGACCCACGCATCCATATCCTGAGATCACACGCGTGCCAGTGCGGTCAGGACCTGGTCGCGCGTGGGCGCCCCGGTCGCGCGGGTGACCTCGGTGCCTGCGGCGTCGAGCACGATCGTGGTGGGCGTGCGGAGGATGCCGAGGGTCCGCGTCGCCTCGAGGTGTTCCTCGGCGTCGATCTCCACGTGGGTGACGCCGTCGACGAGGCCGGTCACTTCGCCCAGCACCCGCCGGGTGGCGCGGCACGGGGCGCAGAACGCGCTGGAGAACTGCAGCAGCGTCGCCCGCTCCCCCAGCTGCTGGCCCGCGGCGGCGACGAGATCGGCGCCGGGCCTCGTGACGGGCGCGTCGTCCGCCTCGAGGTCGGGCGCCGCGGGAGGGCGTACGACATGGGTGCCGCGGAAGCGACCGTCGGTCGCGAGCCGCCACAGCCCGAACGCCAGCGCCAGCACGACGGCGGCGACGACGATCCAGGCTCCGGTGGTCACATCCGCCCAACGACGGTGCGCGACGGATTTGTTCCTGCGCGCCCCAGCCCGGCCGGAAATGGAGCGAGGCCCCGGAACGGATCCCGGGGCCTCGCGTGATGAAGCAGTGGTGCAGGTGGAGCAGGTGGAGCAGGTGGTCAGCGCTTGAGCTTGATCTTCTTCTCGATGTCGCCGGAGCCGACCTTGCCCTTGCCCTTCACGGTGAAGACGAGCTTGTGCTTGCCCTTGCCGAGCGCCTTCTTGAAGGTGACCTTGCCGGTGCCCTTCTTGATCTTGCCCTTGCCGAGCTTCTTCAGCTTGTCGTCGCCGTTCTTCTTGGTGCCGACGATCTCGAACACGGTGACCGTGGCCTTGATCTTCTTGGCCTTGAGGGGCTTCACCTTGAGGGTGATGGCGGCGGACTTGTTGGAGACCTTCGCCTTCACCTTCGGCTTGTAGCCGACCTTGTAGGTGGCCTTGGTGACGGCCTGACCCTGCGTGAAGCCGAGGTCGTTGGTGACGCGGCCGGTGACCTTGTCGCCGAGGTTCTTCTTGGTGAGCTTGAGCGAGGGGCCGGTCGCAACGACCGCACCCTTGACCAGCCACTCGTACGTGAACTCGTTGTCAGCCATCTGGGTCCACACGCCCTTGTCGAGGCGCAGGGTCTTGCCGACCCAGGCGTCGCCCTTGATGGTCGGGCGCTCGACGGCCTTGACGTCCTTCGCGAGGGCGGCGGAGATGCCGGTCACCATCTGGCCGGGCTTGACCGTGACGGTCTTGGCCTCGGCAGCGACCGCGTTGTCCCACCACTCGGTGACGTGACGATCGGCACCGAACTGGACGGTGTAGTCGCCGGGCCACAGGTTGCGGGTCTCGTACGTGCCGTCGGCCTTGTGCTCGTCGGCACCGCCCGCGAGGTTCTTGTCGACGTCGTAGAACGCGACCTGCGGCTGGTCCGGGATGCCCCCGGCGTCGCTCGTGATCGCACCGGCGACGCCGCCGGCGACCGGCTGGACGAAGTCGATGACCTGGGGAGCCGCAGTGATCGCGGTCGCGGTGTCGTAGCCGTACTTCTGGCCGGTCCAGATGCTCCGACGGGCGAAGTCGCCGTCCTCGCGGGCGTCCTCGCCGACGACCACGATCTTGAACTCGGTCTCGCCGCCGATGCGGTCGAGGGTCGTGAAGGCGTAGCCGCCGGCACGGTTGGAGATCGTCCGCGCGACGACCTCACGGTCGACCGGGTTGGCCGGCGTGTTGTAGGCGAGGACGTCGTAGCCGACGCCGACGCCACCGAGCTGGTCGCGCACAGTGCCGCTGAGGTCGACGCCCGCCGGGGCAGGCTTCGACTTCGGCGCGAGGCCCGCGTCGACGCCGGTCACGGCCTGGCCGGGGGCGACGGTGACCACGGCCGGCGCGGAGACGGGGCCGCCGAACTCGTCGATGGCGACGTTGTTGTAGTACTCGCCGAGGAACTCGTCGATCGGGTCGGAGAACTCGATCTGGTGCGCGCCGGTGGTCACGTTCTCGATGGTGTAGGCGCCGTTGGCGTCAGTGAAGTCGCAGTTGAACTCCGAGCAGACCTCGACCCGGTTCAGGGCGGCACCGGCGTCGCTGGTGACGCGACCCGAGATGGACCCACCGGGAGCCAGGGTGATGGTCCCCACGTTGGTGCCGGGGGCGACCGCGTCAGCGGACGCGAGGTCGGCCTTGTCGGAGTAGTACTCCATCGCCAGGGACTTCTTGGTCTTCGGGTCGTAGCCGGAGAAGCGCAGCTTCACGGCCTCCGTCGCGCCGATGCGGAACGTGCCCGTGGAGTTGGTGGTGTCGCCGGCGAGCAGCGCGTTGTCGTCAGCGGCGTACGCCTGCACGCTGGCGTTGTCGACCGGACGGCCGTCGGTCGTGGTGACCGTGCCGAACACCGTCGGGACCGCGTCGATGGTCCAGGCCGGGAGGGCCTGCGCCGCGCCCGCGACCGTGATGAAGTCGGCGGACACGAGGTCGGCCTTGTCGCGGAAGTACTCGGACTGGAGCTCCGAGCTGTCGAAGTTCGGCTGGAACTGGAGCTTGTAGAGGCCGTCCTCGAGGTTGAGGTCGAAGGCACCTCCCTGCGTGTAGACGGTCGGCTCGTAGTCGTACTCGAACTCGCCGATCGTGCCGTCGCCGTTCTCGTCGGAGAACTTGAAGACGGAGATGCGACCGTCGACGTAGTTGCCTGCGGTGTCGACGGTGCTGCCGCTGATCGTGACCGCGGCGTGGGCCGGCGCTGCCAACCCGATCGTGAAGCCGGCGAGCGCCGTCGCGGCGGCTGCGCCACCTGCGACGAGGCGCGCGAAGGCTCCCCCGTTTGTGCTGATCATGCTGTGTCCCCCTTGGACTCATGTCGGCACGCACGTGCACGACACACAAGCCATCCCCCGTAGGAGGCCTGTCGAGACGCAGTTCTATCGCATATCGGCCCGCTTGTGGTCACCCACCGGCAAATGGGGGCAGCAGCTCGACGACGTCACCCGGGCGTACGACGACGGACTCCGGGTCCTGCGTGCGGACCGGCCGGTCGCCGAGGAGCACCGAGCAGACCCCGACCGTGCGGGCCATCTGCTCACCGGGATGCCGCTCGAGGACGCGCGCGACGACGTCGGCCAGGCTCAGCTCGCCCTCCGTCCCGTCCGTCTCCCAGACGTCCTCCGCGGTCCCGGCCGCGGCCCGGGCGCCCGCCCAGTAGCGCACGGTGATCGCTGTCTCACGACTCCGGTGCGCGTCCGTCGGGTGGCTCATGCGGGATATCCTTCCTCATCCCCGGCTGACGCCACCGGCTGACGCACTGGCTGATCCCCCGCACGAGGAGGGCCCCGCGATGAGCGCACTGCTGCTCCTCACGAGCGCCCTGCAGCCCTCCGCCGAGGTGCTCCCCGGGCTCGCGCTGCTGTCGCACACCGTGAAGATCGTCCCGGCCCAGGGCAGCGCGCTGCTCGACGCGCCCGACTCCGACCTCGTCCTCGTCGACGGGCGCCAGGACCTCGCCGCGGCCCGCGACCTGTGCCGGCTGATCCGCACCACCGGCACCGACGCCCCGGTCCTGCTCATCGTCACCGAGGGCGGCCTCGCCGTCGTCGCCCACGACTGGGGCATGGACGACGTCGTCCTCCACACCTGCGGTCCGGCCGAGCTCGACGCCCGTATCCGCCTCGCGATCGGCCGCGCGAGCGCCGCCGCGCCCGACGACCCGGCCGCCCACGTCATCCATCGCGGCGAGGTCGTGGTCGACGACGCCACCTACACCGCCCGCATCGGCGGCCGCCCCCTCGACCTGACCTACAAGGAGTTCGAGCTCCTGAAGTACCTCGCCCAGCACCCGGGTCGCGTCTTCAGCCGCGAGCAGCTGCTCCAGGAGGTCTGGGGCTACGACTACTTCGGCGGCACCCGCACCGTCGACGTCCACGTGCGCCGCCTCCGCGCCAAGCTCGGCACCGAGCACGAGCACCACATCGGCACCGTCCGCAACGTCGGCTACCGCTTCGTCGTGCCCACCCGCGACCCCGCCCCGGAGACCGCACCCTCCTCGACGTCCTCCTGACCCCTCGTTGCCTCGTCCCTCCGTCTCCTCGGGGGGTATCTAGGGACGAAATGGTCGCCGAAGTCCACGATCTACTCCCATTTCGTCCCTAGATACCCGGGTTCGGCCCCGGACGACGGGCTGGCGGGCGCCGCTAGGGTCGAGCGCATGCAGGCCACCGCCCCAGAGACAGTCGCGCAGATCGCCGACGAGGCCGCGGCCGCCGACGGGGCCGACCCGCTCGACGAGGCCACCCGCATCGCCCTCGCCGACGGCGCCGCGACCGTCATCGCGGAGGACGACGCCTTCGCCCTCCTGCATGCCGGCGACCTCTCACTCGTCGTCCGCCCGACGGCCCGCGGCCGCGGCCTCGGGTCCGCGCTGCTCACGCGCGCCGAGTCGTCGTACGGCACCGGGCTGACGGCGTGGTCGCACGGCAACCACCCGGCCGCCGCCAGGCTCGCCGCCCGCCACGGGTGGGAGCGGGTGCGCGACCTCTGGGTGATGCGGCGGCCGACCTCGCTCCCCCTGCCCGCCCTCGAGGTGCCCGGCGGGGTGACGATCCGGTCCTACCGCGACTCCGACGCCGCCGACGTGGTCGCGGTCAACGCGGCCGCCTTCGCCGACCACCCCGAGCAGGGCGCGATGGACCTCGACAACCTCGCCCGGCGGATGGCGGAGCCGTGGTTCGACCCGGCCGGGCTGCTCGTCGCGGAGGACGACTCGGGGATGCTCGGCTTCCACTGGACCAAGCAGCACGACGCCCGCCTCGGCGAGGTGTACGTCGTCGGCGTCGCGCCGGCCGCGCAGGGCCGCGGACTCGGCAAGGTGCTCACCCTGGCCGGGCTGCACCACCTCGCCGGCCTCGGCGTGGACGAGGTGCTGCTCTACGTCGAGTCCGACAACGCCCCCGCCGTCGCGGTCTACTCCCGCCTCAGGTTCGGGCACGCCGACGCGGACACCCACGTGCAGTACCGCCGCCCCTGATCGGGCACGCCCGCTGCGTCATACGAACCCGCACCCATCGGTGCCGATCGGTATGACGCTCAGCTCGGGCGAGCCCCCAGCGTCAGCGGAGGGGGCGGACGTGCAGGCCGACCTCGGGGTCGACGACGACCTCCTGCGCGGCGGGCATCTCGTCGACCGTCAGGGCTGCGTCGACCGGCACGTTGCGCTTGACCAGCGCGAGCGCGATCGGGCCGAGCTCGTGGTGGCGGGCGCTGGAGCCGACGAAGCCGACGTCACGACCGTCGTACGACACCGGGGACCCGACGGGCGGCAGCCGGTTCTCCGACCCGTCGAGGTGCAGCAGCACCAGCCGGCGGGGCGGACGACCGAGCGTGTGGACCCGCGCGACGGTCTCCTGGCCGCGGTAGCAGCCCTTGTCGAGGTGCACCGCGGCGCCGATCCAGCCGACCTCGTTGGGGATGGTGCGGTGGTCGGTGTCGAGGCCGAACCGCGGCTCGCCGCGCTCGATGCGCAGCGCCTCGAAGGCCCAGAGCCCGCAGGCCGGCCCGGCCGCTTCGGCGTACGCCTCGAGGCGGTCGCGGGGCACGAGGTCATAGCGACCGATGCCGTCCCCCGGGCGCCACATCACGGCGACGTCGTCGACGAGGGAGACCTCGACGCGGGTCATGAACTTCATCCGCTCGAGCCACTCCGCCAGCGCGGCGCCCGCGCCCGGCTCGGTGTGGGCGGTGAACGCCTCGCCGTCGTCGACGCCGGTGAAGGCGTGCTCGACGTGGCCCTGCGGGCTCAGCACGAGCGCCTGGGTCCAGGTGCCGGGGGCGAGGCCGTCGAAGTACTGCGTGGTCAGGTTGTGGAGCCACGACAGCCGCTCGGGTCCGGAGATGCGTACGACGTCGCGGTGCGAGAGGTCGACGAACCCGTCACCGCGCGCGAGGCTGCGCTGCTCGGTGTTGAAGGAGCCGTAGTGGGCGGCGACCGGGGCGTCGATCCCGTCGCCCGCGACGGCACCGGGCAGGGCGAGGAGCGGGGACTGCATGCCGACGAGCCTACGCCGTGGCCCGAGACACCGGCCGTCGCGAGCGCAGTCAGGCGTGCGTGATGGCAAGGCGGAGGAGTGGAGACGTGACGGAGTCACGGCGACCGACGACAACGCAGCCAGCGCGTGCGTCTGACTGCGCGCAGCAGGCTGGGGACGAGGGGCGCGGCRTTCAAGCCGCGCCCACTCCCGGCCCCAGCGGCGACGAGGGGTCGAGCGGGGCGGGCGGCTCGTCGACGGGTTCCGACTCAAGGTGGCGTCGCCCGATCTGGTCGCGGAGCCAGAAGGCGACGTGACCGGCGCCGGCCAGCGTCGCGACGCCGATGACCAGGAAGATCCACCGCCAGTCGACGACGGTCACCAGCGCGGCACCGAGGGCGAGCGAGACCGCGCTCGGCACGGTCATCACGACCTCGGCGGCCGTCGAGACGCGACCCATCAGCCGCTGCGGCGTACGACGCTGCAGCAGCGTCATGTAGGCGACGACCAGCAGCGGGAGCGAGACGCCGAAGACCACGATGCTCACCAGCACGCCCGCCATCACCGGCGACGCCGCGATGCCCAGGGCGCTGATCCCGAGCAGCACCAGCCCGAGCACGCTCGTCGCGACCTCGCCGAGGCGTCGTACGCACCCGGCGGAGGCGATGCCGCCGACGACCGCGCCGATGCCCTGCACCGACACGATCACGCTGACGTAGGTGGCGGGGCGGTCGAAGTGGTCGGTCAGCGCGAAGATCGCCGACTCCGTGAAGCCGAGGACGAGCATCGACAGGCCGAACCCGATGAGGAGGTGGCCGAGCACCCGGTCGTGCACGAGGTGGCGCAGGCCGTCGGTGAGCTGGTTCCAGTAGGCGGCCTGCTCGTGCTCGGGGGTCTCCTCCTCGACCCGGATCGTCGAGATGATGGCCGCCGCGACGAGGAACGACGCGGCGTCGACGAGCGCGACCGCCCAGCCGCCGAGCCAGGCGAAGAGCGCCGCGCCGAGCAGCGGGCCGAAGAGCCGGTAGGACTCCTTGACGGTCTGGATGCTGGAGTTGGCGTCGACGAGCATCCGCTCGGGCATCAGCTCCTTGAGCAGGCCGTTGAGGCCGGCGGGCAGGACGACGAAGCTGACGCCGTAGAACCCGGCGACCGTCCAGATGATCCAGACGTCGCCGGCGTCGCGGACCAGCAGCAGCGGCAGGACCGCGACGGCCGACAGGATGTTGCCCCACACCAGCATCGGCTTGCGCTTGATCCGGTCGAGCCAGACGCCGACGAACGGCGCGAAGATCGCCGGGATGCACATGAAGAAGAACGTGAAGCCGGCCATCGCGCTCGAGCCGGTGAGGGTCTTCACCCAGATGCTGAGCACCAGCAGCATGATCGAGTCGCCGAGCATCGACGTCGTCAGGCCGGCGAAGAGTCGCGTGAAGCCGGGCTGGGCGAAGGCCGCCCTCATCGCTCGATCTCCACGGCCGAGCCCCAGGCGACGATCTCGCACAGCCGGGCGCCGTCGGGACGCTCGCCGGTGCCGAGGCGGTCGTCGTACGTGCCCGCGACCTCGCTCAGCCGGCTGGTCAGGTCGGCCAGCTCCTCGGACGTGAGCCACGCGACGTGCTGGGTCAGCCCGGCGCTGTCGCGCCAGCCCGGATCCGTCTCGCGCTCGCTCGCGCCGAGGAAGCGGTCGACCCACCGCTCGAGCAGCATCCGGCTCAACGCCTGCCCGGCGCGCAGCTCGTCACGGCCGACGTCGTCGTCCTCGGCCCACGACATCCCGATGTGCTGCATCTGCCACGGCCGCTGGCGTCCCGTGCCGCCGGCAGCCTCCTCGATGAAGTCGTGCTCGGCGAGCTTGCGCAGGTGCCACGAGCAGTTGGCCGGCGTCTCGTCGAGCCTGTCGGCGAGCTCGGTGGCGGTCATCGGGCCGTGGACCGACAGCAGCTCGATGATCCCCATCCGGACCGGGTGGGCGACGGCGGCGAGGGCGCGGGGGTCGCGGAGGCGGCGGGGGTTGGGCATCTGTCGAAAGTACTCTTTCGAAAGAGTCCTTGCAATAGGGAGCGATCCCCGGATATCCGGGGAACTTCCCGCTTGTCGGCCGAAATCTCAGCCGACAAGCGGGAACATCGGCCGCAAAGTCCGGCTTAAGTCGCTCAGAGACTCAAGGTCCCAGCGGCCCGAACATCGGCCGCAAAGTCCGACCTGAGTCGCTCAGAGACTCAAGATCCAGCGGCAGCCGAGCAGTCGGCGCAGGTGCCGAATATCGCGAGGTGGCCGACGTCGACGGAGAAGCCGTCCTCCCCCAGCGCCGCGACGAGCGAGGCCACGATCGCGGGGTCGTACGAGCGCACGGATCCGCAACTGCGGCACACGACGTGGATGTGCTCGTGCTCGCGGGTCGAGTGGTACGTCGGCGCGCGGTCGCTGAGGTGCGTGTGGCGCACCAGCCCGAGCTCCTCGAGCACCTCGAGCGTGCGGTAGACGGTGGAGGCGTTGACCGAGCTCACCTGGCCGCGCACGTGGGCCAGCACCTCGTCGGGGGTGGCGTGGCGCAGCTCCTCGACGGCCCGCAGGATCAGCTCGCGCTGCGGGGTGAGCCGCAGCCCCTGCTCCCGCAGCCGCGCCGCCAGGTCGTCGCTCATGACCCGCTTGTCCGGGCTCCACGCGGCGCTCGTCCGGCGGAGCGCAGCGGAGGAGAAGTGCGTCGTGGGGTGTTCATTCAGGCTCGCTGGAGGCGCGCCCAGGTGTGCGGCTGGAGCTCCTGGCCGACGGCCGCCATGTCGTAGGCGTAGAGCAGGTCACCCTCGACGTTGCCGTACATCCGCGAGCCCGCCGTGACCTCCTTCGCCGTCTCGGTGAAGGAGACGCCGGCGGTGTGCATCTCGACCTTGCCGCCGTCGGCCGCGCCGTACCAGATCTCCGAGAAGCCGATGTTGTGCGAGAGCAGGAACTCGACCTTCCCGGGCTCGGGGCAGCGCAGGAAGCCGGTCTCCATGGCGGCGTCGCGGACGAACTCGCCCTCCTCGTCGACGATCCACGCGCGCGACATGTAGTGGAAGAACGGTCGGCCGTCGTGGGTGAAGATCAGCTCCTGGCCGAACTGGAACGACTCGATCGTCGGGTAGGTCCCGTGGCCGTTGCCGCGCCAGGTGCCGAGCAGCCACGCGACGGGGCCGCAGTTGGGGTGCAGGTTGTCCGGCAGCTCGAAAGGCATGGGCCCGACTCTAGTCTGGGCGCATGCCTCGCTCACTTGTCGTCAAGGTCACCTGCGGCGCAGAGGAGGCCGAGCGCCTCAACCAGGGCTTCACCGTCGCCGCCGCCGCGGCGGCGTCCGGCGCCGAGGTCTCGCTGTGGCTGACCGGCGACGCCGCCTGGTTCGGCGTACCGGGTCGCGCCGAGGAGTTCGAGCTCGAGCTCGCGACGCCGCTCGACCAGCTGATCGCGGCGGTCCTCACGAGCGGGACGATCACCGTCTGCTCGCAGTGCGCGGCGCGACGCGGCATCGTCGCCGGCGACCTCCGCGAGGGCGTCACGATCGCCGGCGCGGCCGTCTTCGCCGAGCAGGTCCTGGGCGAGGGCGTCCAGGCGTTGGTCTACTGAGACGGAGGTCATCCGACGTTCACCTTCCGGTGCCACACTGAGTGACATGTCCGACCCGGCCACCCTCACCAGCGCTGTCTCCCCGTCGGTGGACGAAGGGCCGGTCGCCGAGCCCTTCGGGCACCCCACCGACACCTTCGACGTCGAGCCGCCCTACCAGCCCGACGCCGAGGCCATCGCGGGTGTCGAGAAGTACGAGGACCGCTTCATCGACCGGGAGATCTCCTGGGTCCGCTTCAACCAGCGGGTCCTCGAGCTCGCCGAGGACCCGACCCTCCCGCTGCTGGAGCGGGCGCGCTTCCTCGCGATCTTCGCCAGCAACCTCGACGAGTTCTTCATGGTCCGCGTCGCCGGCCTCAAGCGACGCATCGCCGCCGGGGTCGCCGTGCGGGCGGCCAGCGGACTGATGCCGCGCGAGCAGCTGGAGACGCTGTGGGCCGAGGGCCGCGCGCTGATGGAGCGGCACGCGCGGGCGCTGGTCGAGCTGCTGCCCGAGCTGGGCGGGCACGGCATCGAGATCGTCCGGTGGGCCGAGCTCGACCGCGAGGAGCAGAAGATCTGCAAGAAGCTCTTCAAGGACCGGATCTTCCCGGTCCTCACCCCCCTGGCCGTCGACCCCGCCCACCCGTTCCCCTACATCTCCGGGCTGTCGCTCAACCTCGCGGTCGTCGTACGCCACCCGGAGACCGGCACCGAGCACTTCGCGCGGGTCAAGGTGCCACCCACGTTCGGCCGCTTCGTCGGGGTCGGCAACCAGCGGTTCGTGCCGATCGAGGACGTCATCGGCGAGCACCTCAAGAAGCTCTTCACCGGCATGGACGTGCTGGCCTCCCACACCTTCCGGGTCACCCGCAACGAGGACCTCGAGGTGGAGGAGGACGACGCGGAGAACCTCCTCAAGGCGCTCGAGAAGGAGCTGCAGCGGCGCCGCTTCGGCCCGCCGGTGCGGCTCGAGGTCGAGGAGTCGATGGACCCCAAGGTGCTCGAGCTGCTGGTGTCCGAGCTGGGCGTCGGGCGCGACGAGGTCGTCTCGCTGCCCGGCCCGCTCGACCTCACCGGGCTCCACTCGATCGCCGACCTGCCGCGCGACGACCTCAAGTACGCCGCCTTCCTCCCGTCGACGCACCCGAGCCTGGCGGAGGTCGAGTCGTCGTCGCCGGTCGACGTCTTCGACTCCGTGTCACGCCACGACGTGCTGCTGCACCACCCCTACGACTCCTTCGCCACGTCGGTGCAGCGCTTCCTCGAGCAGGCCGCCGCCGACCCGCACGTGCTGGCGATCAAGCAGACGCTCTACCGCACCTCCGGTGACAGCCCGATCATCGAGGCGCTCATCGACGCCGCCGAGGCCGGCAAGCAGGTCCTGGTGATCGTGGAGATCAAGGCCCGCTTCGACGAGCAGGCCAACATCCGCTGGGCACGCAAGCTCGAGCAGTCCGGCTGCCACGTCGTCTACGGCCTCGTCGGGCTCAAGACCCACTGCAAGCTGTCGATGGTCGTGCGTGACGAGCCCGAGGGCATCCGCCGCTACGTCCACCTCGGCACCGGCAACTACAACCCGAAGACCGCACGGCTGTACGAGGACCTCGGCCTGCTGACGGCCAACCCCGAGATCGGCGAGGACGTCGCGCTGCTCTTCAACAACCTCTCGGGCGTCAGCCGCAACCGCACCTACGACCACCTCCTCGTCGCGCCCCACAGCGTGCGCGAGGGCCTGATCGCCCAGATCCACCAGGAGATCGCCCACCACCAGGCCGGCCGGCCCGCAGGGATCCGGATCAAGGCGAACTCGGTGGTCGACGAGGCGGTGATCGACGCGCTCTACCTCGCCTCGCAGGAGGGCGTACGCATCGAGCTGCTCATCCGCGGCATCTGCGCGATGCGACCCGGCGTACAAGGGCTGTCCGAGACCGTCCGGGTGCGCTCGATCCTGGGTCGCTTCCTGGAGCACAGCCGGATCTTCTGGTTCGACAACGGCGGCGACCCGGCCGCGTGGATCGGCTCGGCCGACATGATGCACCGCAACCTGGACCGCCGCGTGGAGGTGCTCGTACGCCTGCGCGACCCGCACGTCGTCGCGGAGGTCGGGGCGCTCCTCGACCTGGCGCTCGACCCGGGGACGACGGCGTGGGAGCTGGGGTCGGACGCCGAGTGGCGGATGCACCGAGGCGCGCGGCACCTGCACGACGAGCTGATCGTCCGCCAGCGCGTACGCCGCCGCTGAGCGGAGCGTCACACAGGGACCCGAACGTGGCCCCGGTTTTGCGTCAGGGGACCGATCACCCCCTACCATGAACCACGGTTCATCCGCCCCCCGTTCGGAGTTCACCGTGCGTTTGAAGTTCCGCCCTGTCGACAGCTCGTTCTACGACCTCTTCGCCGAGGCTGCCAACCACCTCGTCGTCGGAGCCCAGCTCCTCAGCGAGATGCTGTCGGCCGGCAACTCCAAGGCAGAGATCGCCCAGCGCATGCGCGAGGCCGAGCACGCTGCCGACGAGACGACCCACTCGATCATCCGACGGGTGAACAGCACGTTCGTCACGCCGTTCGACCGCGAGGACATCTACTCCCTCGCCTCGGCGCTCGACGACGTCATGGACATGATGGACGAAGCCGTCGACCTGGTCCTCCTCTACGAGGTCACGTCGCTGCCGCCGGAGACCACCCAGCAGGTCGAGGTGCTGCAGCGCTGCGCCGAGCTGACCGCCGCCGCGATGCCGTCGCTGGAGTCGATGGGCTCGCTCGACGAGTACTGGATCGAGATCAACCGTCTCGAGAACACCGGTGACAAGTCCTACCGCCGCATCCTGGCCAACCTCTTCAGCGGTGAGCACGAGGCCCTCGAGGTCCTGAAGCTCAAGGACATCGTGGAGTCCCTCGAGGGGGCGATCGACGCGTTCGAGAAGGTCGCCAACATCGTGGAGCAGATCGCGGTCAAGGAGTCCTGATCCTGATGCGTGCCATCACCTCGTCCTCGCGCGCCCGGAGCGTGGCCTGATGGAGATCGCGATCATCCTCGCGGTCGTCGTCGTCGCCTTGGTGTTCGACTACACCAACGGCTTCCACGACGCGGCCAACGCGATCGCGACGTCCGTCTCGACGGGCGCCCTCAAGCCTCGCGTGGCGCTCGCCATGGCGGCGATCATGAACTTCGTCGGCGCCTTCCTCGGCCAGAAGGTCGCGCACACGGTGTCCGACGTGATCAATCCGGGGTCAGGCAGCCACGGGCTGGTGATCGTGATGTGCGGCCTCCTCGGCGCCATCTCGTGGAACCTGGTCACCTGGTGGCTCGGGCTGCCCTCCTCGTCCTCGCAGGCCCTGATCGGCGGCCTCGTCGGCGCCGCGATCGCGGCCGGCACGACCGCCAACTGGGACGTCGTGGTCGAGAAGGTCGTCCTCCCGATGCTGATCTCCCCGGTGATCGCCTTCACCCTGGGCTTCGCCCTGATGGTCGCGATCATGTGGATCTTCCGCCGGGCCAACCCGGGCCGCGCCAACCGCGGCTTCAAGATGGCCCAGACCGTGTCGGCCGCAGCGATGGCGCTCGGCCACGGCCTGCAGGACGCCCAGAAGACGATGGGTGTCATCTTCCTGGCGCTGCTCACCGGCGGCTACGTCTCCGAGGGCGACCCGCTCCCGCTGTGGGTCATCTTCACCTCGGCCGCCGCGATCTCGCTCGGCACCTGGTCCGGCGGCTGGCGCATCATGCGCACCCTCGGACGCCGGATCATCCACCTCGACCCGGCCCGCGGCTTCGCCGCCGAGTCGGTGGCGTCGAGCGTGCTCTACACCACCGCGTACGTCTTCGAGGCGCCGATCTCGACCACCCACACCATCACCTCCGCGGTCATGGGCGTGGGCGCGACCAAGCGCCTCTCCGCCGTCCGGTGGGGTGTCGCACGGTCCATCCTGATCGCCTGGGTGCTCACCTTCCCGGCAGCCGCCTCCGTAGCCGCGATCTGCTACTGGATCGCCCGCGTCTTCCTCCCCTGACCGCTTTCCTGGCCCTCCCCCGGGGCGGCCAGCGTCATACAAAGCCGCACCCATACCTGCCGATGCGTATGACGCTCCGGACGCTCGACGGCCAGCGTCATACGAAGCCGCACCCATACCTGCCGATCCGTATGACGCTTGACGAGGCGGGCCGGCGGCCGCGAGGCGCGGGCGGTTCCGGCGTACGCCGAACCGTCAGGCCGCGGGACCGAGTCCCGGGCAGCCCGCGTCGACCAGGGCTCGCTCGATCTGGTCGAAGAAGTCGTCGGCCGCGACGCGCAGGCCGAGCACCGGTAGCCGCAGCACCGTGAGGTTGCCGAGCGTGACGTCGTTGTGGCGGAGCGCGTCGGCCACCACTTCCTGCGCGAGGGCGTGGTGGATGCCGTCCACCTCGACGACGAGGCCCCACTCCTCCCACACCACGTCGAGGTAGTAGCGGCCGTCCCTGCCGCGACGGACGACCTGGCGTGTCGGCTCGGGCAGACCTCGCCTACGGCACTCGCGGGCGAAGTCCAGCTCGGCAAGACTTCGTACGCCGCCGAGCAGGTCGGTCACCACATCGATCACGAACGCCAGCCGACGATCGCGCTTGACCTGCAGGAGCGCCTGCCCGATCCGATCCGCGGGAGCCACACCCTGCTGGACGACCATGGTCAGCAGGAGGGCTGCCTGTCGATCGCTCCGCGCCCAGAGAGCCCCGCGCACGGCGGCGATCTCGGGCCGGGTGCGCGGTGGCCCGGCACCACCGGCGGCGTCGTCGGCCCTCCACCGACGCGTCTGGCGTACGTCGATCACCCGGTCGCGGAACACCCGCGCGCCACGCGGCACGGACACGCGGTGCCGATCGATGTCGAACCCCGTGAGACCTGCCGCGATCAGCGACGAGACCCCGTCGAGACGGGCGCGAGGACCACCGGACAGCCGGGCCGCCCACAGCGTGGTGTCGAGCGCCAGCGGACCCGTGTGCACCACGACGACGTGGCGCCCGACCAGCTGCCACCTGCGCGCCGCCAGGTTGGCCCGCACCTCAGCGCGCGTGATGCCGGCGGCGTACAGCTGACGCCGCGACAGCGCCCACGCCTGGTCGTGTGCAAGCCTCTCGGCCCGCTGCCGACGCGCGGCCCGGAGAGATGCGGTGCGAGGGGCGTTCGATGCGATCACCTCGCCACGATCGCGGCGGCGACGTACGCCCCGCCACGAGACGGGCGTGCGCCTGTGGACGACCGGCCGCGGCGGAGGTCTGTGGACGGGCGGCGGCTCAGCCGTCACGCAGCCACGTCAGGGGACGTCATACGAACCCGCACCCATGGGTGCGGGTTCGGATGACGCACGAGCACGCCCTCGAAGGCGCAGGGGTGGACGGGGACGCCCTGGGGGTCCGAACCCCCGATCGGACACCCAGGACGCTCCGGACCACCCCGGCGGCAAGGGGCCGGGGAGAGGGCTCAGCCGAAGCGGCCGGAGATGTAGGCCTCGGTGGCCTCGTTGTCCGGGTTCGCGAACATCTTCTGGGTGGAGTTGAACTCCACCAGCTGGCCGGGCTGGCCGGCGGCCTTGAGGTTGAAGAAGCCGGTCTCGTCGGAGACGCGGGCGGCCTGCTGCATGTTGTGGGTGACGATGACGATCGTGTAGTCGGACTTCAGCTCGTGGATGAGGTCCTCGATCGCGGAGGTCGAGATCGGGTCGAGCGCGGAGCACGGCTCGTCCATCAGCAGCACCTGCGGCTCGACGGCGATCGCACGGGCGATGCAGAGCCGCTGCTGCTGGCCGCCGGAGAGACCCATGCCGGGCTTGTTGAGGCGGTCCTTCACCTCGTTCCAGAGGTTCGCCCCCTTCAGCGAGCGCTCGACGATGTCGTCGGCCTCGGCCTTCTTCATCCTCTTCGAGTTGAGGCGGTTGCCGGCCAGGACGTTCTCGTAGATGGACATCGTCGGGAACGGGTTCGGCCGCTGGAAGACCATGCCGATCTGGCGGCGTACGGCGACCGGGTCGACGGCGCTGTCGTAGAGCGACTGCCCGTCGACCATCACCTTGCCCTCGACGCGTGCGCCGGGGATGACCTCGTGCATGCGGTTGAGCGAGCGCAGGAACGTCGACTTGCCGCATCCGGACGGACCGATGAAGGCAGTGACCGAGCGTGCCTTGATGGTCATGTTGACGCCCTGCACGGCGAGGAAGTCGCCGTAGTAGATGTCCAGGTCGCCGACGGTGATGCTCTTGGCCATGGGGTGAGTCTCTCTTGTGTCTGGTTCGGGGCCTAGTGGCCGGTCTTGGGGGCGAAGATCGCGCCGATGAGGCGCGCCACGAGGTTCAGCATCATGACGATCAGGATCAGCACCAGCGCGCCGCCCCAGGCGATCTCGATGCCGGGCGGCGTGCCACCCGGGGTCTCGGCGATGCCGGGGTTGGCGTTCTGGGTGTAGATCAGCACCGGCAGGGTGGTCATCCGCTCCGAGAACACGTTGAAGTTCGTGCGGGTCGTCAGGCCGGCGATGAGGAGCAGCGGGGCGGTCTCGCCGACGACGCGGGCAATGGCGAGCGTGACCCCGGTGACGATGCCGCCGAGGGCCGTCGGGAGGACGACCTTGACGATCGTGCGCCACTTCGGCACGCCCAGGGCGTACGACGCCTCGCGCAGGTCGGCGGGAACCAGCCGCAGCATCTCCTCGGTCGAGCGGACCACCACCGGGATCATCAGCAGCGACAGCGCCACCGAGCCGCCGATACCGACCCGGGTGGACGGACCGAAGATGAGGATGAACAGCGAGAACGCGAAGAGGCCGGCCACGATCGACGGGATGCCGGTCATCACGTCCACCAGGAACGTGATCCAGCGGGCGAGGCGGCTGCCCTTGCCGTACTCGATGAGGTAGATCGCGGCCATGATGCCGATCGGCACCGAGATGACGGCGGCGCCCAGCGTGATCAGGAGGGTGCCGACCAGCGCGTGGTAGATGCCCACCTCCTGATCCAGCTCGGTCCGGTACATCGAGTAGGTGAGGAAGGTCGAGTTGATCGCGGGCAGACCCCGGTCCACGACCGTGTAGAGCAGCGATACCAGCGGCACGATGGCGACGAGGCACGCCGCCCACACGAGCCCGGTGACCATCCGGTCCGCCGCCCCGCGAGGCCCCTCCACGACCCGCGCCCAGGCCGGCAGCGCGACGAGGTAGAGGACACCGGCGACGAGCGCCCACGCGATCAGGCCCCAGCCGAGCAGGAGCACAGGCAGGGCCGCAGCGGCGATGGCCACGACACCGACGAGGGCGGGCGCCAGGCGTGGCAGCTTGGCCTGCGTGAACGCGACCGGCTCCGAGGTGGGCCGGGCGGGAGCTGTGGTGATGCTCATCGAGTCAACTTCCTCTCGTTGCGGGTGACGATCCACCGGGCGGCGAAGTTGACCAGGAACGTCACGAGGAAGAGCACCAGGCCGGTCGCGATCAGCACCTGGATCTTGCCCGGGGTGCCCTCCTTGTAGTTGGAGGCGATGTTGGACGCGATCGAGGCCGGGTTGCTGCTCGAGATCAGGTTGAGGGAGATGCCGCCGCCGGCGGACAGCACCATGGCCACGGCCATGGTCTCGCCGAGCGCGCGTCCCAGGCCGAGCATCACCGCCGAGACCATGCCGGAGCGGGCGTAGGGGAAGACGGCCATCCGGATCATCTCCCAGCGGGTGGCGCCCAGCGCGAGCGCGGCCTCCTCGTGCAGCCGCGGCGTCTGGGAGAACACCTCGCGCGAGATCGCGGTGATGATCGGGAGGATCATGATCGCCAGCACCAGACCGGCGGTGAGGATGGTGCGTCCGGTGCCGGAGGCCGGCCCGGCGAAGAAGGGCAGCCAGCCCATGTTCTCGTCCAGCCAGACGTAACCCGGCTGCAGGTGGCGCGCCAGGACGCTGATGCCCCAGAGGCCGAAGACCACCGAGGGCACCGCGGCGAGCAGGTCGATGACGTAGGCGATCGGGGTGGCGATCGACTTCGGCGCGTAGTGGCTCACCACCAGCGCGATGCCCCAGGCGAGCGGGACGGCCACGATCAGCGCGATCACGGCGGCGAGCACGGTGCCGAACAGCAGCGGGGCGACGTAGCCCCAGAAGTTGCTCGCCTCGCCGTAGAACTCGGCCGGCTTTGCCAGACCCGGGACGCCCTCGATCGCCAGGAAGATGAAGACGCCTGCCAGGGCGAGAAGGATCGCGATCCCGGCGGCCAGGGCGGTGGCGGAGAAGACCCGGTCGCCCAGCCTCGCCGGGCCCGTCTCCTGATCAGCGGCGATGGTTGCCACGTGCTACCTCATTCAGTCGGTTCATGCGTCGGTGCGGCGGGCCGGATGTCCGACCCGCCGCACGCGGCGATGGGTGACCGGGGCAGCTGGCCCCGGCCGTGGGATCAGCCCGCGGAGATGGTGTCCACGATGCTCTGCGCCTGCTCGGCGACCGAGGCGGAGAGCGGCGCGGAGCCGGCCTCCTGCGAAGCGGCCGCCTGGCCCTCGTCGGAGACGATGTAGGACAGGTAGCCGCTGACGAGGTCGGCCTCGGCCTGGTCCTCGTAGGTCTGGCAGGCGATCAGGTAGCTGAGCAGGACGACCGGGTAGGCGCCCGACTCGGTGGTGGTGCGGTCGATGTCGACGGCCATGTCGACGTCGGCCCGACCCTCGGCGGCCGGCGAGGTCTCGACGACCTTGGCGGCACCCTCGGCGGACGGAGCGACGTACTCCTCGCCCACCTTGACCGAGACGACGGACAGGTCGCCGACCTGGCTCTCGTCGGCGTAGCCGATCGTGCCCTTGCCGCCGGAGACGGCGGAGATCACACCGGAGGTGCCCTCGGCCGCTTCGCCACCCTTGACCGGGAAGGCGTCCTCGGCCTCGTAGGACCACGAGCCGCTGGCCTTGCCGAGGTAGTCGGTGAAGTTCTTCGTGGTGCCCGAGTCGTCGGAGCGGTGCACGGGCGTGATGGCCAGGTCCGGCAGCGTCGCGTCGGGGTTCTGGTCGGCGATCGCCTTGTCGTTCCAGTTCGTGATCTTGTTGTCGAAGATCTGCGCGATCGTGTCGGCGTCGAGGTTGAGCGAGTCGACACCCTCGAGGTTGAACGCCACCGCGATCGGCGAGACGTAGGCCGGAACCTCGATCGGGTCCTCGCCACCGCAGCGCTCCTTGGCGCCGCTGAGCTCGCCCTCGTCGTCGTTGAGGTACGAGTCGGAGCCGGCGAAGCTGACGCCGCCCTCGATGAAGTTGGTGCGTCCGTCACCGGAGCCGACCGGGTCGTAGTTGACCGTGACGTTCCCGTCGTTCATGCCCTGGAAGCCAGTGGCCCAGGCGCCCTGCGCCTTCTCCTGCGAGGACGCGCCGGCGCCGTTCAGGTCCCCGGAGAGGCCGCCGGCCTCGGAGGTGTCGTCGCCCGAGTCGGCGTCGGCCTCGTTGGAGGCACCGCACGCGGTGAGGGAGATCGAGAGGGCAAGAACAGCGACGCTCGGGGCGAGCAGCTTGCGGAAGGAAGTGCGATTCACTTCGGGTGCTCCTGATGGAAGTCTGATGAGTGCTGACGATCAGGAAGGTAGGCACCGCAGGAGAACGACCACGGCGCCGTCGGTGAACGCGCGGTGAACTCGGCAGGACCGGTTGGCATCACCCGTTCGGGCGTGCGACGACGATCACATGAACTCGTCCCGGGGCGCTTGACGAGCGGCCGTCGAGAGCAATAGAGGGAGGTTCAGGGCTCGACGTGCTGGGTGGCCACGACGCGACCCTTGCGGTGGTGCACCACGAGCATCGAACCGGGCGCCAGCTCGACGTCGGGAACCTGCAGCGCGTCGAGCACGGTCGGGAGCACCGGCCGGTGGGTGCACAGCACCGCGCTCCCGGCGTCGAGGTCGCCGTCGAGGAACCCGTCGACGAGGTCGACGACGCCCTCGACGGTGGAGCCCTCCTCGCTCAGCTCGTCGTAGAGCTTCACCGGCCAGCCGGTCACGTCGGCGTACGGCATCACCGTCTGCACGCAGCGGGTGCTGGTGGAGGTGTGGGCGGCCGTGACGTCGAAGGCGGCCAGGAGCGGCACCAGGCGCTGGGACTGGGTCTCCCCGAGCCGGACAAGAGGCCGCCGCCGGTCGTCCTTCTTCCAGCCGTTGCGCGAGCGCGCCTCGGCGTGGCGCAGCACCACCAGCGCCCGGGTACGCCGCCGCAGCGGGCGCGCTTCGGCCAGGGTGTCGCGGTCGTAGGCGTAGGTGAGGCGCTGCTGCGCGTCCTTCCAGTCCACCCACTCGACCGCGTCGATCTCGTCGTTGGGGCGGTAGCGGCTCACGTCGTCGCTTCCGGCGACCCGGGCGGCCCAGTAGTCCACGGCCTTCCAGCGGCCGTTGGACATCCGGTAGCGCTGCTGCGACAGCGCCGGCCCGAGGCGTACGTCGAGCCCGGTCTCCTCGGCCACCTCGCGCACCGCGGCAGTGACCACGTGCTCCCCGCGGTCGAGCTTGCCCTTGGGGAAGGACCAGTCGTCGTACTTGGGCCGGTGCACCAGGAGCACCTCACCGCCCTTCCGGGTCACGACGGCACCAGCAGCGCGCACGTCGCGGGGCTCCATGGAAGTAGTCTCACACCCCACCCCGACCGCGAGGAGCCCCGTGCCACATCGTGACGTCCCGCGCGCCGGGACCCGCGGCCGGAGCCGGGGCCGGACCCGCGCCGTGCTGGCCGTCGTCGTGGTGCTCGTCGTGGCGGTCGCCGGGCTCGTCGCGTGGCGCGCCCTCACGCCCGCGACGCGCCTCCAGGAGGCGATGGAGCTGGCGCCGGCCGACGCGACCCGCTTCTCCTGGACGGACTGGGACGGCGTACGCCGCGAGCTGGACGCCGGCGTCGGCGCGGACTCGTCGGCCGAGGAGGTCGACGCCTTCCTGGTCGACGCCTTCGCCGCCGACCTGTCGTCCACGTCGGCGCTCGGCACGTCCGCTGGCGTGATGCAGGACGAGCTGGGCTTCTCCCCCGCCACCGTCTCGTGGGAGCTGCTCGCCCAGTCGGGCGCGGGAGCGGTCGAGGTGCTCAAGGTCGACGACGACGTCGACCTCGACGCCGTGGCGGACCGCCTCGCCGACCTGGGCTGGACCGAGCCCGACGAGGAGGACGGCGTGTGGGTCGGAGGCCCCGACGTGCTGGCCGGGGTCGGCTCGACGCTGACCCCCGAGCTGCAGCACGTCGCGCTGCTCGCCGACCAGGGCCTCGTGCTGACCTCCGACCAGGCCCCGTTCCTGGAACAGGTGCTGGAGGGGGACGGCGCACCCGACGACCTCGCCGACCTCGCTGCCTCGCTGGACGAGCCGCTGGCCGCGGCGGTCTACGACGGCGCGTACGCCTGCGAGCACCTGGCGATGGCGCAGGCCGACGACGACGCCCGGGCCGAGGCCGGCCAGCTCGTCGAGGCGGCGGGCGAGGTCCACCCGCTGACCGGGTTCGCCATGGGCGTGCTGCCCGGGGGCGACGTACGCGCGGTGATGCAGGTCGAGGACGCGGACGACGCCGCCGGTGACGCGGAGACGCGAGCTCGGCTGGCCGCGGGACCGGCGCCCGGGCAGGGCGGGGAGTTCGCCGACCGGTTCTCGGTGGAGCGGGCCGGTTCGGAGGGCCGCGAGGTGGTGCTCGACCTGCGCCCGGTCGAGGGCAGCTACGTGCTGTCGGACCTCACCAGCGGCCCGGTGCTGTTCGCCACCTGCTGAGCGGAGGGCGGCGCAGTCAGTCCTGCGGCTTGCGCGGGGTGACTCCGAGGAGGCGGTCGATCTCCTCGCGCGACAAGTGGTCGTCGGACTCGCTCGCTGCGATGATCAGCGTGGTGGTGAGCTCGACCTCGCCGAGGAGGTCACCGTCCTCGAGAGTCACGTCGAACTGGTCGTGCATCGTCACCCTCCTGACGTCCTCGCCTGTTTGTTGGACCACACGACTTTATGCGTCCGAGCCAAGTCTGACTGACCCGGAAGCGGCGCAACATGGCCCGAATGAGTCAAGTGTGCCCCGAAATCGAGTCTGGCCCCACCCCACTGAGGGGGAGGAGCCAGACTCTTGATCAGATCTGGAACAGGTCCAGCGTCAGCCGATCAGAGCGGACGGACGTTCTCCGCCTGCGGGCCCTTGGGGCCCTGGGTGACGTCGAACTCGACCTTCTGGTTCTCATCCAGCGACTTGTAGCCGTTGGACTGGATGGCCGAGTAGTGCACGAAGACGTCGTCGCCGCCGTCCTCCTGCGCAATGAAGCCGAAACCCTTCTCGGCGTTGAACCACTTCACGGTGCCTTGAGCCATGTGCTCGGTACTCCTGTTATCGGAACGAGAAGCCATCACATCGACGGCTCCGCATCAAGTGCGGTGACACGTCGCTCCGACTTACAAGCTGGAAAGGCCCGAAGAGGGGAACGCCGTTGGATCACAAACTCCGCGGGCGTCAACCTGCTGGAACTTGCACCTGTTGCAGGAGCAACCCTACCAACAAATCGCCCGACGTCACCGGTCGCGGACCACCTATGGGTGAACAGTCGACCAACGGACCTGCCGAGCGGCCTCCCGGAGGCCCCTGACACCATCCAGAAGTGACCAGTGACGTCGTCCTTCCGCACCTTCCGCGCGTGGCCGTCTGCGGCATCAGCCTCGAGGCGTCGACGTTCTCCCCCGCTCTGACGACGGCGGCGATGCTCGCTCCCCGGAGGGGTCGCGAGGTCCTCGACGCGTGGGAGTTCTGGCAGCCCGACGGCGCCCTGGCGGACCGCGCGCGGTGGCTCGGCATCCTCCAGGCGCGCAGCATCGCGGGAGGCGCCATCCCCGCCGATGACTACGTCCTGCTCAAGGCCGAGATCCTCGCCGGGCTCGTCGCGGCCGTGGCCGAGGCGCCCCTCGACGGCGTGGTGCTCGACATCCACGGAGCCGCGAGCGTCGTCGGCCTCGACGACATGGAGGGCGACCTCGCCGTCGCCGTGCGCGCCGTGGTGGGGCCTGACTGCCTGATCAGCAGTGGGATGGACCTCCACGGCAACGTGTCGCGCACCCTGGCCGAGACGGTCGACCTGCTGACGACGTACCGCACCGCGCCGCACGTCGACTGGCAGGAGACGAAGGAACGGGCCGCCCGCAACCTCGTCGACCGGCTCGCGCTGCCGCCGGGGCGCCGCCGCCCGGCGAAGGCCTGGGTGCCGGTGCCGATCCTGCTCCCCGGCGAGATGACCAGCACCCGCCAGGAGCCGGCAACGAGCCTGTACGCCCGCGTGCCGGCGATCGAGGCGCTCGAGGGGATCCTCGACGCGGGGATCTGGATCGGCTACCCGTGGGCCGACGAGCCGCGCAACGGGGCGGTCGTGATGGTGGTCGGCGACGACGCCGACCGGGCGATGACCGAGGCGGCAGCGCTGGCCACCGAGCTGTGGGAGCGGCGCGAGGACTTCGGCTTCGTCGCGCCGACCGGGTCGCTCGAGGAGGTCATGGAGGCGGCCCTCGCCTCACCGGTCACGCCGTACTTCGTGTCCGACTCCGGCGACAACCCGACCGCCGGCGGGGCGGGCGACGTGACCTGGACGCTGGCCGAGCTGCTGGCGAGCGAGGAGCTGGCGGCGAGCGGCAGGCGCGCGATCTACGCCTCCATCCCCGACGCCATGGGCGCGCTGGCGGCCTCGGAGGCCGGAGTCGGCGCCGACGTGCGCCTCACGCTGGGCGCGCGGGTCGACGCTCGTCCGGCCCCATCGGTGGAGGTCGCCGGCGAGGTGGTGGCGGTCGTGCCGTCCGACGACAACCTGGAGGTCGTCGTGCGCACTGCGACGGTCGACGTGATCGTCACCCGCCGGCGCCGGCCCTACCACCTCGAGCAGGACTTCACCCGGCTCGGCCTGGACCCGCGCAGCGCCGACCTCGTCGTGGTCAAGATCGGCTACCTCGAGCCCGAGCTCTTCGACATGGCCGCCGACTGGATGCTCGCGCTCACCCCGGGTGGCGTGGACCAGGACCTGGTGCGCCTCGGTCACCGTCGGCTCCGGCGCCCGATGTTCCCCCTCGACGACGTCAGCGGCGTCGACCCGCTCGCGGACGCCGAGCTGTTCCCCGGCGACACCGCCGCGCTATCTCCCGAGGGCTGACATCACCTCGGCGAGCACCTCGGCGCTGGTCACGCTGCGACGCCCGTCGTCGTAGCCGGCGGACGACCCCGCCGCCGTGACCGTGCCCGGCGCCCGCAGGTGCACCTCGCGCGCCCCGGTCTCCGCGACGATGCGGGCCGCGTTCACCGGTCGTACGCCGCCCCCGACCGCGATGCGCACGTCCTCACCGCCGCGCCGGACCAGGTCGGCGAGGTGCGGGAGGTGGTCGAGCGCCGGGCCGGGACCACCCGAGGTCAGGACGCGGGAGACGCCGAGGTCCGCCAGCAGCGCCAGCGCGGACGGCTGGTCCGGCACGGAGTCGAAGGCCTTGTGGAAGGTGACCGGTGCGTCGCCGCTCGCGGCCACGAGTCGTCGTACGGCACCCGCGTCGACGTCACCGTCGGGCGTCAGGCTCCCGACGACGAACCCGAGCCGCGCCGACCCGGCGAGCGCCCCGCGCACCGCCTCGATGTCGGCGACCATGACCTCGACCTCCTCCGGGGAGTGGACGAAGTCGCCGGGCCGGGCACGGACGAGAACCCGGATCTCGAGCCGGGGCGCCGCGGCCGCGCAGTGCCGGACGAACCCGAGCGTCGGGGTGGTCCCGCCGTCGGCCAGCCCGGCGCACACCTCCAGGGCGTCCGCGCCCGCCGCTGCGGCGAGCGCGGCTCCACCGACGTCCTCCAGGCAGATCTCGACCAGGGTGTCCATGGCCCCACGCTAGGGCCGACGGGTCACGCGTGCAGGTCGCGGAGCACGCGGTGGAAGGCGGCCTTGCCCTCGAAGCCGATGCCGGGTCGGTCGTCGAGCCGCACCCGCCCGCCCTCCACGACGGCGTCGTCGGCGAAGCCCCCGGTCGGCTGGAACTCGCCCGGGTAGGACTCGTTTCCGCCGAGCCTCAGGGCGGCGGCGATGTGGAGGGAGAACTGGTGGCCGCCGTGCGGGATGCAGCGGCGCGAGGACCAGCCGTGCTGGGCGAGCATGTCCTGGATGCGGCGGTACTCCACGAGGCCGTAACTCAGGGCCGGGTCGACCTGGATCCAGTCGCGGTCGGGCCGCAGTCCGCCGTAGCGGACGAGGTTGCGGGCGTCCTGGAGGGAGAACAGGTTCTCCCCCGTGGCGATCGGGCCGCCGTAGTGCTCGGCGAGCGTGGCGTTGAGCCGGTAGTCCAGCGGGTCGCCGACCTCCTCGTACCAGAACAGCCCGTAGGGGTCGATCGCCCGGCCGTAGGCCAGCGCGGTGTCGAGGTCGAAGCGTCCGTTGACGTCGACCGCAAGGCGTGAGCCGTCGCCGCCCAGCACCTCGATCACGGCTTCGATGCGCCGCAGGTCCTCGGCCAGGTCGGCACCGCCGATCTTCATCTTGACCACCTCGTAGCCGGCGTCGAGGAAGCGGCGCATCTCGTCCTGGAGGTCGCCCAGCGACTTGCCGGGGGCGTAGTAGCCGCCCGCGGCGTAGACGAACACGGAGTCGTCGGACCCGCCGTCGCCGTAGTGGTCGGCGATCCAGCGGTGCAGCGGCACGCCGGCGACCTTGGCCGCGAGGTCGTGCAGCGCCATGTCGACGACGCCGACGGCGACCGACCGCTCCCCGTGCCCACCGGGCTTCTCGTTGCGCATCATCACCTCCCAGGCCGCGCTCGGCGACAGGGTGCCCGCCTCGTCGAGGAGGCTGTCGGGGTCGGCCTCGAGGAGTCGCGGCAGGATGCGACGGCGCAGGATCTCGCCCGCGGAGTAGCGGCCGTTGGAGTTGAAGCCGTAGCCGACGACGGGCTCGCCGTCGACCACGACGTCGCTCACCAGCGCGAGGACCGAGCAGTCCATCGTCGAGAAGTCGATGAAGGCGTTGCTCATCGGCGAGCTGATCGGGATGACGCCCTCGTGGGCGGAGACGATCCTCATGGCGTGGCTCCAATTCTTATAAGATGCGAGATCTGCACCCTACGCACATCGTCCCGTCGATCACCAATCGGTCTTATAAGATGAGCCCGTGGCCGATCCCCTCTTCACCAGCAAGGCCGACGTCGCCTACGCGCGCATCCGCCAGCAGATCCTCGACGGCTCGCTCGAGGCCGGCTCACCCCTGGCGCAGTACGAGCTGGCCGCCGACCTGGGCATCAGCATCACGCCGCTGCGCGAGGCCGTACGACGACTCAGCGGGGAGGGCTGGATCCGGCTCGACACCCACCGCAACGCCCGCGTCGCCGAGCTCGACCTCCACGAGGCCCGGCAGCTGCTCGAGGCCCGGCGTGCCCTCGAGCCGGCCGCCGTCGCGCTGGCCGCCGAGCGCCGAACGGACCAGGACGTCGTACGGATGCAGGCAGCGCTGAAGCGGCTCAAGCCCGTCACCCGGAAGTGGGGCGAGACCGCCCTCGCCGCGCACCGCGAGGTCCACCGCGCCCTCTACTCCGCGTCGCACAACGAGGTCGTCGTCCGGATGCTCGACGACCTCTGGGACAAGTCGGACCGCTACCGACGCGTCGGGCTCCAGCTGCCGCCGGGCGGGGAGGACCGCACCCGCGACTTCGAGGAGCACCACGAGCTCGTCCGGCTCGTCGTCGACGGTGACGCCGCTGCCGCGTCCGACCTGATGACCGCCCACATCGACCACAGCCTCGCCGCGGCCGTGCTCGCGGCGCCCGTGGGTTGACGGCGGTCGCCGTCGCAGCCGCCGGCCCGACCGCGACGGGTCAGGGGTACCGACCCGCGGAGTCGTCCCGTTGCTCGGCGGACCCGTCCAGGACGACAGCAGCAGCCACCTTCGCCCACGCCACCACGAGGGTGGCTCCGGAGTCGGAGCCGGGATCGATCACCGGCAGACGGCCGGTCGCGTCCGTCCCCACGCGCTCGACCTCCTCGCGAACCGCCATCTCGTTCTCGTCGGCGATCCGCCACCGCTGGGTCCAGCCGTCGCCGTACAGCATCAGGTAGGCCATGGTCATCGCCCCCTGGGGCTCGGCGCGGTCACCGGCGAAGGCCACGACCCGCCGTCGTCGCTCCATCGCGACATCGAGTCCTGGACCACCGGGGCGGCGGCCTGGTGCTGCGCCAGGACGAGGAGCAGACCGTGGAGCACCGCGAGCTGTCGGTCGTCCGCGTGGATGGCGTGCTCGGCCAGGGAGCGCGTCGACCGGCTCGCACCGGCGACCATCTCGGCGCGCGAACGGATGAGCGAGGCGTGGGCATGAGCGGTCAGTCGGTCCACGAACATCCGGTCCAGCGCCTCCCCGCCCAGCCCGTCGAGAGCCCCCGGCGGCGCGATCGGAGGAGGCGCCTTCTCGGGCTGACCCCAGCCGAGCAGGACGGCTGACATCGCCGCGAAGCGGTCCGCCTGGACCGACAGAGCGTCGCGGGCCAGGGCTCGAACGTCCGGCCGCGAGCTGCGGCTTGCACCTACGCAGACCGCCATGATCGGCACCAGTGCCGCGACGGCGTCCTCCAGGTAGCGCAGGTCGGTGGCGTTGCCCTCAGGCTTGGCGTGCGCCTCCACGCCCGGTCGGGGCGCGCGGGCCCAGATGATCACGGGTGGTCACACTCCTCGTACGGGCAACGCCGGGCGGACGGTCTCGGCCCGGATGGCTGGGGACTCGACGAGCGGACGGGTGTGCGGCTCGTCCGCCGACGGGAGCGCCACCAGCTCCTCGAGCGCCTGGATGACCTCCGAGGGGGTCGGCCCCGTCACGCCCTCGAGGACCTCCAGCAGGGTCGTGACCGAGTCCGCGACCGTGAAGTCCCGGCCGGCGTCCATGCGTTCTCGCCGGAGGACCGGTCCGAGACGACGAGCGGCCAGGATGCCCTGGGCCAGCGCCTCCGCGTCGTCGGGCTCGACGAGCACCAGCCCGCCGCAGTCGGTCTCCGGCAGCCCGCCGTCGCGCGAGGCGACCACGCGGCAACCGGCGTGCTGGGCCTCGATCGACAGGATCCCGAAGGTCTCGTGCCAGTACTGCGCATTCGACGGCATCACGACCACGTCGTGCTCGACGAGCAACGACGCCATGTCGGCGGGCGTGCGCCGGGCGGGCACGAGGGCGATGCCGGGGTGCGAGCGCAGCAACCGCTCGATGATGGCGCCCTGCGGCTTGTCAGCGCCGGCGGACGTCACCGTGACGGAGACGGAGCCCGGATCGAACAAGTCGGTGTGCAGCGCCGAGAGCAGGGTGTAGATGCCCTTCTCGGGCGTGAGCCGCCCGGCGTACAGCACGCGGGTCACCTCATCGGTCCTCTCCGCCCGAGGCCGGGTGGCGAACTCCGGCTCGGCGAACGGGTACACGACATGGATCGTGTCGAGGCCCACGTCGAGGAAGTCCGCCCAGAGCGCGGCCGCGTAGCGGCTGGTCGCGACGAGCGTGCGGTCCCGCGTCCCGGCCACCACGGATGCATGAGCGTGCTGCCGCAGCGGCGGTGGCACGTGGAGGATCTGGTAGGCGGGGTGCACGGTGGTGGTCGGAGGGGCCTCGCTGACGAACACGATGATGTCGTCCAGACCCCCCACCGAGTCGAGTGCCGGGACCGAGTGGAAGGGAATGTCGTCGAACTCGTCGCGGCCGTCGGCCGTGCCCACGCCGATGGTGACCACCCGAGCCTCGATCCCGCGCCGGTTGAGCTCGCGCACGTGACCCACCGTGAAGTTCTCGGACCCACCCGTGCCGGCCGGCAGACGCTCTCCGGGTGACCAGACGAACGAGATCATCGAACACCTGACCTGCGTGCGTGATCCGCGTGCTCGGGGGGCCGGACCGTGCTGAGCTGCGAGGTCATCTCGCTACCGCCTGTGATTGCTGCCTACGTCAGGGCCCGTACGCCACGTGACCGTGGCACGGACCTGCCACTGGCAGTCGACCTCCAGCCTAGCGCGGTCGGCGCGAGGTCGAGGGCGGGTCTCGCCGCCCGTGCCGTCCCGTCCGTCACCCGACCCGGCCGACCGCCGTGGTCGGTGATCCGACCGGTCTCTGCGAAGATGCGCGGCAGGATCATGAGGTTGTCCGGACGCTTCGTCGGACGGAGCCCCCATGTCCCGGGCCTCTGGGACATCCGAACTTTCATTCCTTGCAGCGTCTTTGCCGGACACGTTCGAGGCGAAGGACTGATGTAGGTAATGGCATTCGACTCTTGCGGAACGGACGCTCCGGAACGGCCTAGGCCACTTCGGGAACGATCCGAGGGAGATGGTTCGTAGCTGCCACCCGAGCGCACTCATCGCCGCAGATGAGTGCGTTTGCATCCATCGACAAGCCTGGTTCCGCGACCTGGCCTTGCGCGGGCGCTGCGTGACGCCGGGGCGTCGCCAGCAGAAATAGGGTCTCGCGGCTGCGCCCGGGCAGCGATGGCCTGGGCCGGATGCACCATCCGCGGCCGGGGATGCCGAGACACGACTGCGGAGAACCGCACTTGACCGCGCAGCAGCAACTGTCGCACGGCTGGGCCATGATGGCGCGCGTGAGCCCGAGACCTGCGCCTCGACCCATCGACCGGTGGGAGAAGGCTGAAGAGAACTCCGCCGCCTGGATGCGCCACTGGGGCTACCGCGACGCGCAGGTGACCCCACCTGGCAGCGACCGCGGGATCGACGTGCAGGCCGGCGCCGCTCTCGCTCAGGTGAAGTGGACAGGCAAACCCATGGGGCGCGACGCGGTACAGAAGCTCTTTGGCGCACGGGGGCAGCGTCATGAGAAGACCCTCCTGTTCTTCACCGGCCCTGGCCACGGTTACTCCCAGCCGGCACTCGAGGACGCCAACAGGTTGGGTGTCGCCCTGTTCCGGTACGACATCCAGGGAGCGATGACGCCCGTGAATGGGAGCGCTCGACGGATCCTGCAGGGCGCAGCCGCGTCGGTGCCCAGCACGGCTGCGAGCCGCCAGCCCACCCATGCGCCTCCGGCCGCCGGGGGCGTCCAATCCTTGGTGCTCGTCATCGCCGTCTTCTCCACCGTGATCGCCGCAGGCGCGGTCGCAGGGTTCGTCGACAGCGGCGGGCGCCCCGATCTTGCAGGTACACGCCTCGACATCGCCGGCGTCAGCGGACTGCTCGCGGTCGCATTCTGGGGAATCTGGCTGTCGAGGCGTTCAACCACACCAGCCGCGCCGGCTCACCGGAAGGCCGGTCCCGACCTGCCCTGTGTGCCCATCTTTGACGGCGACCGCAAGCCCGTCGACAGGGTCCTGACCGAGAAGGAGTCGATGAAGCGGCCCCTCACCGACGGTGAGTGGATGCACGATCCTGGCGACGACCTGTCGTTCGACTACCACAAGCCCGTCGCTGCGGTGGTGGAGGCGCTCGTCGCCATTCACGCGACCGGCGGTGGGCTGCAGCCCGGCATCGACGATCAGAACCGTCGGGTGACCATCGCTCCGAACTGGGTGCAGGAGTACACCGGGCTCGTCTCCATCACCGCTGACCTAGAGGCATTCACCGTCGGCGTCGACAGCGTGACCCGCGTCCGGTGGCTGACGCACAGCAAAGCCACGCCCGCCACCTTGGAAGAGGCCACCGAGGACGGTCACGCTGCAGCCGAACGCGCGAACAACATCCTCGCCCACCTTCTCGGCCGTTGAGCACTCATCCTGCGAAGACGAACCTCAGAACCCGCCTTCACCCGCGCCGTCTGGGCGGGGGTGACTGCTTGTCAGCGGCACAGGGATGCGACGCGAAGTCCTCAGCTGCGCGTGGGCTCCTCGACCTCGAACTCGACCTCGAACTCGAGGCGGAGCTCGGCACGGAGGACACCGACGGCTGACCAACCGTCCGGTCCGGGGTTACGGTGACGGCGCGCCTCGCGCACCAGTACACCGACGCGTTTCCTCGGCGGGCCCGCATGGTGCCGGCCGTCCGTGGGCGTGCGGCTGGCTCTAGGCGACGGGCGCCGTTCGCGCTCCCGCCCGCGCGAAGCGCGCAGCGTCGAGCAGTAGCACAACCCCGGCTAGCAACCACGCCGCGCCTAGGGGCACACCGACCAGGATTGTGTCCTTTTGCTCGTTGGCTCCCAGCGCGACCGCGGCGGCAACCGCGAGCACCACGCCAACCCACAGCGGCAGCACACGCGTCTGGACGACCAGCCACGCCGTCAGGACCGCCGACACCACACATAGCGCGAGACCCGGCACCACGAACCCCGGCATTGCGTCGTCCATGAACCTGACGCCCAGAGCCGCCAGCACCCCAGCGGTCACCAGCAACGCGACCCCGGCCGCACCGACCAGAGCCGCCGCTCGAGCGAGCCGGCTACGCCGGCCACCGGAAGCGCGCAGAGCCAGCAGCAGCATCCCAATTGCGCTTGCAGCCATGAGCCCGAACCCGAGGAAGGACAAGCTCGTCGCCAGCGTCGACCAGTCGCGCTGGGGTTGAGTGACGCACTCGTCGCCCACGCACCCCTCCGGCAGGGATGCCAGCTCGAGGCAGGCACCCATCCACGCGACGCCCCCGAACACGGCGCCCGCTCCCGTCGCTGCCTTCAGCGTCGACATCGAAGGCCTCCCTCTCCTTTCAGGGTCCGCCCGACCGAGCGCGTTGCCAAGTGGTCCGCCGACCTTCCGGAGCGAAAGGCCGCGCTGCCTAGACCACCGTCGTGCGGTCCTCCGGGGCGGTGGCCGGTCAGCCCTCGGCGGTGGGCCACCACTCCTGCGCGTCTGGGGTGCGCGGACCCGCCAGCCAGTCCGGGAGCTCGTCGCTGCCCCCGTCGTAGGTGTTGCCGGCGACGCTCACCCAGTCGTAGTGAACCTCGCGGTGGTAGTCCGACCACGCCCACGCGCAGGCTTCAGCGCGTTCCAACTCGAGCCGCTGCACCTCGGTCAAGACCGTGAGCACGGCACCGGCGATCGCCTCTATGACGTCGACCGGCGCTGGCTCTTCGGTGCTGAGCCCGAGCTGAGTCAGCCAGGTCGCCCGCCGCTGCCACCTGTCACGCTGCTCGCTGGTGTCCCGAACCGGTGCTCCCGCTCGAGCTCGGGCCGTGTTCGGCCATGCGTCCGAGTGTGACGGTCGGCTCTGACACCGGGGCCGGGACTAGGTGGGCGCCTCAGGTTCCCGGCCCGGCCGGGACGGCAGCCCGTGCGGTAGCACGCCGAGCGGCGCACACTCGACTCATGGACAGCAACCAGCGAGCGGGCGGCCGCAGGGCCGTGTTGGGGCTTGCGGTCGCTGTGGTCCTCGTTTCGTGGTCGGGCTGCGACGCGACGGGCTCCGGGAGTAGTTCTTCCGACGCACAGCAGCACGAGGAGAGCCCGTCGTCCGAGGCTGCTACAGACCTCGAGGACGACACCACGCCTGATGGCGACACACCGTCTGAGGTCGAAGCGACCAGGTCGACGCCAACCGGTTACCGGCCGTGCCCGTCGCAACCCTGGAGCGCGTGGTCCACCGTGGACAGCACGACCCAGGACTTCCCTTGGGGAGACCTTGGGGACCTCGTCGTCGACCGCGACGGGACCGCCACCCTTGCCTTCGACGAGTGGGTCGGCGGACTGTTCAACGCACGCACCCTCAGCGTGCCCGCTGCCGAAGGTGACCCGCAGAAGCTCCCAGGCCCACCGCCCAACATGCCCGTGCCGGACGGATACGGGGTGTCTGCAACCTTCCCAGACGGCAGCACCCACCTAGGCGTCGATGACGCGGGCACCGTGACGGCCATGTTCAACCAAGACATCCGACGGCGTCGCGGCATGGGCTCCGAGACGTACGACCTCGTGCTCTCCGACAGGCCGGCCGGTCGGGCCTGGCCACCGGATCCGCACGTGGCAGGTACCGCCTTCCTCTTGCGGGGCCACCTGGCGGTCAACGCCTCCGGCACAGCGGTCGTCGCTTGGCAGGGGTTCGAGGAACCGCTGCGTCTGAGCTACCGGCCCACCGCTGGCGCCGCCTGGGGACCCGCACACTCAGCCCCACCGGACGCCGCCGGCGTGGTCGACGTCGGCATCGACGACGCCGGACAAGTCGTCATGCTCTACGGCAACCAAGACCAAGACGTCTTCGCCGTCAAGGGAACCCCGGGCACCGGCTGGGGCCGACCCACGCTCCTCCCCGGCAACGACCACCAGCTCGAAGCCTCCACCGGCGGTGCCGCGCTCGTCAGGGTTAGCCGCGGCTTCCCCAACACCCGCCACTACACGTACTCGATGTCCCCGACCGGAACCTGGGGCGCCGCCGTCCGGCAGCCCGACAC
Source organism: Nocardioides sp. P5_E3 (assembly GCF_054049275.1). Taxonomy (NCBI): domain Bacteria; kingdom Bacillati; phylum Actinomycetota; class Actinomycetes; order Propionibacteriales; family Nocardioidaceae; genus Nocardioides; species Nocardioides sp. P5_E3. The sequence goes on along the minus strand of NZ_JBFUMR010000035.1, from coordinate 2,014 downwards.
CCTCGGCCTCGCACCGGTCGTGGCGATCGACGGCGACGGCCGCGCCGCCTACATGTACTGGCACCAACGACGCCTCTCCATCCGGTGGAGCGACGCCGACGGACGGTGGCACACGCCGTGCGTCCTCACCGACCGAGCCAGCAACCCGTTCGACTCCGACGAGGATTCAGGCGCCGTCGCAGTCAACGCCCGTGGCGACGCCGTGGTCGTCTACCGCATCACCGACGACACCCCGCAGCTGTGGGCCCGCTACAAGCCCGCCGGGCAGGCCTGGACCGAACCGATCGAAGTGACCGCCGAAGCCACCCACCCGCAACGCACCTTCCGAGTCGCCATCGGACCGAGAGGCCACACCGCCATCGCCTGGGCGGCGCCGAACCTCAAGGAGATCGACGTCGTCCGCCTGGCCCCCGAACGCTGACCCTTGCCAGACGCCATACGCGTGGGCACTCTGAGGCGAGGTGGACACCTACCCCGGACAGTCGGGAGGGGTCATGCGGGAGGACAGGTCCTACGTCGCTGCGGTGACCCTCGCCGCCCTCGTCACTCTGGTCGCGGGGTGCAGCAGCGACGAGCGCCGACCGCGCAGCGAGCCGGGCTCCGAGGTCCCTGCCAGCGAAAGCCCCGCCGTCGAGAGCCCGGACACCGATTCGCCTTCCGCCGAGGCAGCGTCCCCGGCCACGAAGGGCCCCATCTCGCAGGCGAGACGCGAGAAGCTCACCGGGTTCCTGGACAGGACGCGGTTCCTCGACCATGTCGGCCCTCAGTTCGAGCTCGACGAGGTCCAGTACACCTCGCGCACCGACGCTGTGGCTGAGTTCTACGACGTAAGTGGGCGCGACGCGGGCACCATCATCGCCATTACTGACGACAACTGGGCGCACGCCTCCCGGCTCTTCATCAGTGGCGCACTCGCGTACCTCGTCTCCTACAGCCCACTCGGTGATGGGGCGGTAGCCATCAAGGCTCGACAGCAGGCCCCCTACATCAACTACCCGGGGTTCGTCCTCTATCCGAACGGCAGGACGAAGCCCCTACGCGTCCTTGGGCCGCAGGAACGGGGCCGCGGAGACGCGCTCCTCGACCTCGACCAGTGGGGCAGCGTCCTCGGCGGCTTCGACAAGTTCCACCCACGCCGGCTGTGGGCAGCTGACGTCGACGCAGCAGAGGTCTACCCCGTGCAAGGGACTCGGTTCGGCGAACTGTGGCAGCACGTAGGCGGCCGCAACGGCGCCGTCCTGAGCATCCAGGGCTTCAAGCGGCGCGACCAGCAGTGGCAGTTCGAGTCCAGCACCGACCGCGGCCGGACCTGGACCGCCACAGACGCAGACCTGCCAGCCGTGAGATCAGCCGGTGGCACCGAATTCGGCGGCGTCTCGGGCACCGCCGTAGGCCCCGGTCACCTGCAGGCAACCGTGTCGACGACCTCGTTGCAGGACGCACCGCCGTACGTGAACGCGCTCTGGCAGACCGACAACGAGAAGCGGTTCCGCCAAGTCCCGCTGCCGTGGTACCGACCGTTCTTCGGCGGCGTCACGTACGCGGCGGACGGCGCACTGCTGTTCGCTCAACTCACCGGACCCGACACCTACTGCGACACGTCGCCCTGCACGCGGCCGGGCACGATCTGGCGCTTCCCTCGCGGTAGCACCGTGCCCGAGCCCCTGACTGGTGCCCCGGCTCTGTTCGGCCCCTTCCGGTCGGTGGGGATCACCACCTCGGGCGGGGTGACCGTGGCACGCACAGGGATGCGAACAATCTCCATCTCCCACGACGGCTACCACTGGACCCCGGTAACCCCCGGATAGGACCAGGGGTGATGTTGCATGGTGTTGTCACACGAGCGGCTCACTCAACGCGGCAGATCCGGGCGAGCGTAGCCGCCCTCAACGCGGCAGATCCGGGCGAGCGTAGCCGCCCTCAACGCGGCAGATCCGGGCGAGCGTAGCCGCCCTCAACGCGGCAGATCCGGGCGAGCGTAGCCGCCCTCAACGCGGCAGATCCGGGCGAGCGT
>NZ_JBFUMR010000034.1:0-53956 GCF_054049275.1 Nocardioides sp. P5_E3 | reverse complement strand
GCGTCGGCAGCGGCGTCGGCCTGCGGGGCCTCGGACGCGGCACCGGTGGCCTCGGCGGCCGGGGTCTCGGCAGCGGCGTCGCCGGTGGCGGCCGCGGCGGCCTTCTCGGCGTCGCCACCGAGGAGCTCGCGCTCCCACTCGGCGAGGGGCTCCTCGGCACCGACGGACTCGTCAGTGTCGCCGGCCTTGACACCGGAGCGGGCGATGAGGCCCTCGGCGACGGCGTCGGCGACCACGCGGGTCAGCAGGCCGACCGCGCGGATGGCGTCGTCGTTGCCCGGGATCGGGAAGTCGACCAGGTCGGGGTCGCAGTTGGAGTCGAGGATGCCGATGATCGGGATCCGGAGCTTGCGCGCCTCCTCGACGGCGAGGTGCTCCTTGTTGGTGTCGACGATCCACACCGCGGAGGGGACCTTCGTCATGTCACGGATGCCGCCGAGCGTCTTGTCCAGCTTGGTGCGCTCGCGGCGCATCTGGAGGAGCTCCTTCTTCGTGCGGTTGGAGCCCGCGACGTCGTCGAAGTCGATCTCGTCGAGCTCCTTGAGGCGGTTGATCCGCTGGTGCACGGTCTGGAAGTTCGTGAGCATGCCGCCGAGCCAACGCTGGTTGACGTAGGGCATCCCGACGCGCGTCGCCTGCTCGGCGATGGCCTCCTGGGCCTGCTTCTTGGTGCCGACGAACATGATGACGCCGCCCTTGGCGACGGTCTCCTTGACGAAGGCGTAGGAGCGGTCGATGTAGGCGAGCGACTGCTGCAGGTCGATGATGTAGATGCCGTTGCGCTCGGTCATGATGAAGCGCTTCATCTTGGGGTTCCAACGACGGGTCTGGTGACCGAAGTGGACGCCGCTCTCGAGCAGCTGGCGCATGGTGACGACTGCCATGGGTTCTCCTGTTGTGACGGAGACGCTCACCGACATGCCCGACCTTCGGCAGGTCGGACCGGGAGCGAGCTCCTGTTGTTTACAGTTGATGCGCCCGGCGGGAGCCGGGAGCCCTGACGCTCACACGCCGGTCCGATCCGCACCGGTGGAGCTGGTGGGAACTGAGGACCGACGCCCGCGGGTGGTCCGGGATCGAGGAGCATCCCGGGCACGGTCGGCGAGCGTGCGAAGTCAGTCCGGGTGGACTGCTCCGCACATCGTAGGCCAGAGGCTCCCCGCGAGGCGAATCACTGTCGCCCCCTCCTCCGAGCGTGGACCGAGCGTGGATCCGGTGGCCGCCAGTCGTCCACAACCGGGGGCTCCGGGAGCCCCTCCACAGGCGGCGTCGTCACCGCTCGTCCGGCGTCGCGGACCGGGTGAGGATCGGCCGATGCGAGCCGTTCTCGGAGCTGTCCTCCTGGCGCTGGTCCACCTGATCCTCTCCGGCGTCGCCGGACCGGCACACGCGAGTCCCGAGGACCCCGTCGGCGTGTGGCCCCTCGATCCCCGACCCGACGTCGTCCGCCACTTCGAGCCGCCGCCGAACCCCTACGCCGCCGGGCACCGAGGCGTCGACCTCGCCGGGTCGCCCGGCCAGGCGGTCCGCGCGGCGCTGGCCGGCACGGTCGGCTTCGCGGGCTCGATCGGTGGCAAGCCGGTCGTCACCGTGCTGCACGACGGTCGTCGTACGACGTACGAGCCGGTCGTCGCGTCCGTCGAACGCGGCCAGGTGGTGGCCGCCGGTGACGTGCTGGGGCGCCTGGTGGTCGCCGACAGCCACTGCTTCCCCGCCGCCTGCCTGCACTGGGGCCTGGTCGAGGGCGACGGCGACGCCCGGACGTACCTCGACCCGCTGTCGCTCGTCGGCGGCGGCCCGGTGCGGCTGCTGCCGCTGTGGCGCGACGACCCGGTCACGGTCCGGCTCCCGTGGAGCCCGCCGCTCTCGGGCTGGCACCGCCCCGTCGAGTGGGTCGCCTGACCGGCCCGTCCGCACGCCCGCTGGCCCCTCGCTCCCGTCGACGCCCGCTCGCGGCGTCATGCAGACCCGAACCCATACGTGCTGGTTCGTATGACGCAGCCGCACCCATCCGGAGGCTGGGCCGGTCGCTCAGGCGCGGGGGTGGGCCTGCTGGTACGCCCGACGCAGCCGGTCGGTCGTGACGTGGGTGTAGAGCTGGGTGGTGGCGAGCGAGGCGTGGCCGAGCAACTCCTGGACCGAGCGGAGGTCGGCCCCTCCCTCGAGCAGGTGGGTGGCGGCGGTGTGGCGCAGGCCGTGCGGCCCGATGTCGGGCGCTCCCGGTACGTCGGCGATGCGGCGGTGCACGAGATCGCGGACCGCCCGCTGGTCGATCCGCCGACCGCGCACACCCAGGAACAGTGCCGGGCCGGAGCCCTCGACGCGCAGGTGGGGCCGGCCGGTGGCCAGCCAGCGGTCGACGGCCCGGCCGGCCGGCGTGCCGTAGGGCACGGAGCGTTCCTTGCGGCCCTTGCCGAAGACGCGCACCACCCGGCGCTCGTCGTCGACGTCGTCGATGTCGAGCCCGACGAGCTCGCCCACCCGGATGCCGGTCGCGTAGAGCAGCTCGAGCATCGCGACGTCGCGTAGCCCGACGGGGCTGCCGTCGTCGGCGAGGTCGGCGGCCGACCGGATGAGCGACTCGGCCTCGTCGGCGCGCAGGACCGGCGGGAGGGTCTTGTGCTTCTTGGGCGAGCCGAGCGCAGCGCCCGGGTCGGTCGGCAGCCGGCCGGTCCGGTGCAGCCAGGCCGTGAACACCCGTGCGGCCGTGGCGCGCCGTGCGATCGTCGTCCGGCTGCGGCCCGTGGTCTGGAGCCGCGCCAGCCAGCTGCGCAGCGCGCGGAGGTCGAGGTCGGTCACGTCGGTGACCCCGAGCCGTTGGCAGTGGTCGAGCAGTCCGGCGACGTCGCCGAGGTAGGCGCGCACGGTGTGGGGGGCGAGGTCGCGCTCGGAGACGAGGTGGCGCTCGTAGTCACCCAGCAGGCGGACGAAGGACTCGGGCAGTCCCTCCCCCTGCTCCTGGTCGGACGCCTCCGGCTTGCTCACCCCCGCAGCGTAGGCGGGCGGAGACGGCTCACACGTCAGGCACGAGGCGCCACCCCTCATCGGTCAGCTGGACGAACCCCTTGGACCTCAGCCGGCGCAACGCGCCCTCGGTGGTGCGGAGCGCGAGCCCGCACAGGCGTGAGATCGACTCGACCCCCGCCGACTCGCTGACCGGAACCCACTCCACGACGGTCTGCTCGGTCGGGGTGAGCGCGTCGCGCGGCCGGTGCTCGCCCCGCGGGGGGTCGACCAGGTATTGCCCCGCTGCCCCGACCAGCTCGAGCACCTCGGCGCCGTGGGTGACCACGGTGCCCCGGCCCTCCCGGAGGAAGTTGTTGACGCCCTGCGAGGTGTAGCTGGTGACCGGGCCCGGCATGCACATCACGTGGCGGTTCAGGCTCTCGGCCCACCCTGCGGTGTTGAGGGCGCCACTGCGCAGGGCCGCCTCGACCACCACGGTGCCGTTGGTCATGGCGGCGATCAACCGGTTGCGCGCCAGGAAGCGCGGTCGCGTCGGCGCCGACGCGGGCGGTTGCTCGGACACGACGGCGAACTCGGCGGCGAGGTGCTGGAGCAGGGGTCGGTTCTGCTGGGGATAGACCCGGTCCACCCCGCAGGCCAGGACCGCGGCAGTGACGCCGTCGGCGGACAGCGTGGCGTTGTGAGCCTCGAAGTCGATGCCGAGAGCCCCGCCCGAGACGACGGGCACACCCGAGAGCGCGAGGTGCTCGCACACCGCGCGGGCCAGCTCGACGCCGTAGACCGAGGCGGCTCGTGAGCCGACCACCGCGACCGAGGTGGCGAGCTCGGTGAGCGGCATCGGACCCTTCACCCACAGGCCCGGAGGCGTGCCTCCGAACCCCTCCACGGTGATGGCGTCGTCGAGCTCGTCGAGGCTGGTGGGCCACTCGGGGTCGCCCGGGACGAGGAAGCGGATGCCGCAGCGGGCGGCCTGGTCGAGCTGGCGGACCGGGTCGATCTCAGCCAGCCGCTGCGCCAGCATCTCCCCGGGCTCGCCCTCGGTCGCGGACCGCGCCTTCGCCAGCGCGCGCTCCGCGCCCATCTGGCGGATGAAGGACGACGTCGTGCCGTCACCGGGCTCCACCGCACAGCTCAGGGCCACCCGGGCGAGGCGCTCGGCCTCGGGCACCTGACCCACCGGCTCCGTGCCGGGCGGCGCTGACCGCACGCGTGCGGCACTCATGACGCCACTCGAACCACGCTCGCCGGCAGCGAGCGCGCGGAGTCGTCGGACCGCAGCGCCAACGCGATCTCGGCCTCGCGCTCCCCCGGCCTCGGCACCCCCGAGCAGTCCGCCACGGTCCAGGCCAGGCGCTGCACGCGGGTCAGCCCACGCCGGGTGAGCTTGCCGTCGGACAGCTCCTTGTCGACGAGTCGCTGGCCGTCGGGCTCCAGCGGCCACCGCTCGACCAGGACCGGACCGGGACACGAGGCGTTGAGGAGCCACGAGCAGTCGCGGTAGCGGCGGGCCTGGCGCAGCCGGGCCTCGACCACCCGGGCTCGGACGTCGGCGGAGGACTCCGGCTCCGGCCCGAAGGACACCCCTCGCCGGCGGCCCTGGGGTCGCACCTCCATCCAGATGTCGACCCGGTCGAGGATCGGGCCGGTGAGCTTGCGGCGGTAGTGGGAGCGCTGGAGCTCGGTGCACTCGCAGCTGCCTCCCGAGAGGCCGTGGAAGTTGCCGCACGGGCAGGGGTTGGCCGCCAGGACGACCAGCGAGCGGGCCGGGTAGGTGGCGGACTCCTCCCCGCGGGCGATCGTCACCTCCCCCGACTCGAGCGGCTGCCGCATCGCCTCGACGACGTCGGCGCGGAAGTGCGGGAACTCGTCGAGGAACAGCACGCCGTGGTGCGCGAGGCTGACCTGCCCGGGCCGCACCCGGCCGGTGCCGCCGCCGAGCACGCTCGCCGCGGTCGCCGAGTGGTGCGGGGCGAACCACGGTGGCCGCCGCACCAGCCCGCTTCCCTGCGGGAGGACGCCGGCGACGGAGTGCAGCGCGGTGACCTCGAGCGCCTGCTCGGTCGTCAGGTCGGGGAGGATCGTCGGGATCCGCTCGGCGATCGACGTCTTGCCGGTCCCGCGGGGGCCGATCAGCATCGTGGGGTGGCCGCCCGCCGCGGCGACCTCGACGGCGTAGCGGACGTCCTCGAGCCCGTCGAGGTCGCGCAGGTCGACGTCGGCCAGGCGGTCCTCGCCGCGCCACGTCGACAACGGGCTGGACGAGGGACCGACGACCGGGTCGGCCTCGGGCACCTCGGCGCCGCGGAGCACGGCCGACACCTGGGCCAGCGAGCGGACACCGAAGACCGTCATCCCCGGGACGAGGCCGGCCTCGCCGGCCTGGGGCTCGGGCACGAAGACGCGGGTGATGCCGTGGGCGGCAGCGGCGATGACCATGGGCAGCACCCCCGGCACCGGTCGCAGGGCCCCGGCCACGGACAGCTCGCCGATGAACGCCCACCCCTCCAGCAGGTCGGGCGTCAGCTCCTCGTGCTTCTTGTCGGCCGCCATGACCGCCATCGCGATCGCGAGGTCGTAGTGGGTGCCGCTCTTGGGGAGGTCGGCGGGCGCGAGCAGGATCGTCACCCGCTTGGTCGCCGGCCACCGTCCGCAGTCGTTGTTGATCGCCATCCGCACCCGGTCGCGCGCCTCGGACAGGGTCTTGTCCACCCGGCCGACGATCGTGGTGTTGACCAGGCCCGGGGAGACGTCGACCTGGACGTCGATCACGTGGCCGTCGGCGCCCTTGAGCGCCAACGAGCGAGCGGTCGCGAAGGCCATCAGCAGACCCCCTCGACGTGCTCGACCTCGACCGGTCCACCGCGTGGGGCCAGCACGCCCACCAGGTCGATGCGGACGTCGTCGGGATGGCAGTCGTGCACGAGCAGCCACCGCGCGCCGAGCCGCCTCAGGCGGTCGGCCTTGCGTCGGTCGACCGCCTCGAGCGGTGCGCCGTAGTCGGTGGAGGTGCGGGTCTTGACCTCGCAGATCACCAGGACGTTGCCGTCACGCAGCACCAGGTCGATCTCGCCCGCGTCGCAGCGCCAGTTGCGGTCGAGCAGGACCAGCCCGAGCCGGCAGAGGTGTCGCGCCGCGATCGTCTCGCCGCGCTCCCCCAGCCGGCGGCGGTGCTCGGCGCCGGGGTCGAGGGCGAAGGGGGAAGCGGCAGCTCGTCGGGCCATCGTGGGTGCCTTCCGGTGGGCAGGTTCGGGAGGAACCAGCACACCGCGCCCCACCGACGCCCTCGACGGTCCGGGCGGCGGCCTGTGGAGATCGGCCGGAGGAGGTCGCCTGTGGACGATCCGTGGCCAGGTCCGCGGGCGGACCTCAGTCCTTGGGCGGGTCGATGTCCTGCGGCGCGAGCTCCTCGACGTTGACGTCCTTGAACGTCAGCACCTTCACGTTCTTCGCGAACCGCGCGGGGCGGTACATGTCCCAGACCCAGGCGTCGGTCATCGAGACCTCGAAGAACACGTCACCGCTCTCCGAACGCGCCTTCACGTCGACCTGGTTGCAGAGGTAGAAGCGGCGGTCGGTCTCCACGACGTACTTGAAGATGCCCACGACGTCGCGGTACTCGCGATAGAGGGTGAGCTCCATCTCGGTCTCGTACTTCTCGAGGTCCTCGGCGCTCATCTGTCCTCCTCGGTGGTGCTGTCCGGCGTGGGGCCGAGACTAGCCACCTCTGCCCCCGGGACCGGCTCGAGACCCGCCGCGCGCCGCACGTTGACGAACCGCATCCGGTGGAGCGGGCACGGACCGTGCTGCGCCAGCGCCGCCTCGTGGTCGGCGGTGATGTAGCCCTTGTGGGTACGGAAGTCGTAGTCAGGCCACTCGTCGTGGAGCCCGACCATCAACCGGTCGCGGGTCACCTTGGCGATGACCGAGGCGGCGGCGATGCACGCGGCGACCCGGTCACCCTTCCAGACCGCGAGGCCGGGGACGCCGAGGCCGTCGACGGGGAACCCGTCGGTGAGGACGTACGACGGACGCGTCCCGAGGCGGGCGACCGCGCGCCGGAGCGCCTCGAGGTTGGCGACGTGCATGCCGAGCCGGTCGCACTCGTCGTTGTCGATGACCACGACGGACCACGCCAGCGCCCGGCGCACGACCTGGGCGTAGACCCGCTCGCGCGCGGCCTCGGTGAGGAGCTTGCTGTCGGCCAGCCCCGGCACGATGCCGGCCTTGCCCGGTGGGAGGATCACCGCGCCGGCGACGAGCGGGCCGGCACATGCTCCGCGTCCCGCCTCGTCGACCCCCGCGATCGGCTCCAGCCCGGCCCGGCGCAGGGCGCGCTCGTAGCCGTAGATCCCGGCGTCGCGACGGACGGTCACGCCTCCGGGGAGGGGTTGGGGCGGCAGCTGGGTGGACACGGTCACGGGGACGGGTCCGGCACGTCCTCGAACGTGTCCGGACGGGTGTTCCAGCGGAAGCGGTCGGCGGGCCACAGGAGCACGAAGACCTTGCCGACGACCAGGTCGACCGGGACGAACTCGTCGCCGGGCACGCACTCGGTCTCGTCGGACTGGCACATCTTCTGCGAGCTGTCGGCCGAGCGCGAGCGGTTGTCGCCCATCACGAAGATGTGGCCGCCGGGGATGGGCCCCACGGACCACTTCTCGTCGCAGGCGCCGTTGGTGGGCATCGGGCCGTTGCAGGTCGCGCCGCCGCGCTTGACGTAGTCGGACTCGTCGAGGGGATGCCCGTTGACGATGAGGCGGCCCTGCGCGTCGCAGCACTCGATGGTGTCGCCGGCGACGCCGATCACGCGCTTCACGAGGTGGCCGCCGGTCGGGTAGAGGCCGACCTTGGCCATCACCTTGGCTACGGGGTTGGTGGGGCCCGCGGAGTCGATCGGCGGCAGCCAGCCACCCGGGTCCTTGAAGACCACGACGTCGCCGCGCTCGGGCTCGCCGTCGCCCCAGTAGGAGACCTTCTGGATGAGGATCCGGTCGTTGAGGATCAGCCCCGGCTCCATGGACTCCGAGGGGATGTAGAAGGCCTGGACGAAGAACGTCTTGATGACGATCGCGAGCACCAGCGCGACGCCGAGCAGCAGGATCGTCTCCTGCCACAGCGGCAGCTGCTTGCGCTTGCTCCGGCCGGTCTTCGGCTCCGGTTCGTGCTGGGTGCGACCACTCATCGCGTCATCCTCCGACTGCTCGCCAAGACGCGACGACCGCGGTTCCTCACCCGCTGAGAGGGACGAGGAACCGCGGTCGTCAGAAGTCACTCGCAGAGACTAACCAGTCCCTGGTCGAACCCACGCCTTGCGGCGCGGTGCGACAGATCACGCCTCGCGGCGCTCCTTGATCTTGGCAGCCTTGCCGCGCAGGTTGCGCAGGTAGTAGAGCTTGGCGCGACGCACGTCACCGCGGGTCACGATCTCGATCGTCTCGAAGATCGGGGAGTTGACCGGGAAGGTGCGCTCGACGCCGACGCCGAAGGAGACCTTGCGAACGGTGAAGGTGCGGCCGATGCCCGAGCCGTGGACGCGGATCACGACGCCCTGGAAGACCTGGACACGCGAGCGGCTGCCCTCGATGACCTTGACGTGGACCTTGACGGTGTCGCCGGCGCGGAAGGCCGGGACGTCGTCGCGCTTGAGGGCGGTGCCGAGGTCGGCGATGACATTGGTCATGACGTTGCTCCTCGCGAGTGCCACAGGTCAGCCGCGGATTCAGGTGGTGATGGAATTGGCTGGTGCTCGGTGCGGCCGGCCGGCGCGCCCCCTGTGGCAGGTGCGGTACGGCGGGACCCCGGCGCGGCGCATCAGTGATGCATCCGGGCGACCCTGGCCTCGAGCGGACCAAGGGTGAAGTCTGCCAGAGCGTGACGTCAGCGTGAAATCCGACGTCGGGCCTGCTTGGTCATCACGACGGCACCCGGCGGCGCCTTCCGGTCCGGCCGCAGCCGGAACCCGGCCTTCTTGTACATCCGCTGGTTGTCCACGGACCCGGCGCCGGTGAACAGGACGTAGGTCGTGACGTCCGCGGGAGCGAGGTCCTCGACCAGCTCCAGGAGCGCCCGGCCCAGGCCGCGGCCCTGCAGGTCGGGCGCCACCATGATCCGCCCGATGTCCCACTCGCCGTGCGCGTCGAGCCGCCCGCGGACGGCGCCCACGAGGCGGTCGGACGACGGCTCACGGGCGACCCTCACGGTCCACTCCCCCACCCCACGGCGTACGTCGTCGAGCGTCTCGCGCAGCGCCGGGATGTCGACCCCCGGGTTGGCCTCCATCTCCTGCAGCCAGCAGGCACGCTGCAGCGTGTAGAGCTCCCCGGCGTCGGCGGGGACCGCGGGGCGCACGTCGAGGTCCGCGAGCGCGGCGACGAGCGCTGTCCCCGGCAGCAGGTCGGGACGGCGGTCGGCCGTGCGGCGCTCCGCCTGCTCGCGACGCCACGCGGCGATCCGCGCGTGGTCGCCCGACAGCAGCACCTCGGGGACGTCGCGCCCGTTCCACGAGGCCGGCTTGGTGTAGACGGGGTACTCCAGCAGGCCGTCGGCGTGCGACTCCTCGACCAACGACTCGGCGTTGCCCATGAAGCCGGGCAGCAGGCGTACGACCGCCTCGGTGATGGCCAGCGCGGCGACCTCCCCACCGTTGAGGACGTAGTCGCCGAGCGACACCTCCCGCACCGTGCCGAGGGTGGCGGCATGCTCGACGACCCGCTGGTCGATGCCCTCGTAACGCCCGCAGGCGAAGACGAGGTGCTCCTGCTCGCTCAGCTCGTGGGCGAGCGCCTGCGTGAACGGCTCACCGCTCGGCGTGGTGAAGACGATCGTCGCTCCCGCGGCCACCGCGTCGAGCGCCTGGCCCCAGGGCTCCGGCTTCATGACCATGCCGGCGCCGCCGCCGTAGGGCGTGTCGTCGACGGTGCGGTGACGGTCGTCCGCCCACTGGCGCAGGTCGTGGACCTCGATGTCGAGCAGCCCCTTGTCGCGGGCCTTGCCCGGCAGGCTCAGCTCCAGCGGCGCGAGGTAGTCGGGGAAGATCGTGACGACGTCGATCCTCACGACTGCGGCTCGCCTGCGCCCTCGGGCGCTTCGTCGGCGGCTTCGTCGGGTGCGTCGTCGGGGAACGGCGACACCAGGCCCGGCCGGTCGGCGACCACGATGCGGCCGGCCCTGAGGTCCACCTCGGGCACGAGCGCGGACACGAACGGCACCAGCGTGTCGCGCCCGTCGGGCGTGCGGACGGTCAGGAGGTCCTGCGCCGACCCGTGGACCAGGGCCTTCACCGTGCCGAGCGGCGAGCCATCGAGGTCGACCACGTCGAGCCCGACGAGCTGGTGGTCGTAGTACTCCTCGGGGTCCTCGGGCGTCTCGTCGTGCGCGATGGTCGCGTGCAGGACGGTGCCGCGCGCGGCCTCGGCGGCGTTGCGGTCGGCAAGCTCCTCGAAGGTCACGAGGAGGGTGGTCTGGTGCCAGCGGGCGCGGGCGACGGTCAGGCTGGAGGGGCGCCGGTCGGCGCCGGCGGGTGCCTCCGCGCGCAGCGTCGTACCGGGGGCGAAGCGCCGCTCGGGCTCGTCGGTGCGTACGTCGAGGGTGACCTCGCCGCGGATGCCGTGGGGCTTGCCGATCCGGCCGATGACGACCTCGATGCCGGCCCGTTCCTGATCACTCACCCGCCGAGGTTATCGCCGCCCCATGGATCCCCGGTCGACCGGGGATCGCTGAACGGGCCACACAATGCGCGACGGGCGCCACCCCTGTGGGGTGACGCCCGTCGACGGACGGTGCTGGGCTCAGCGGCGACGGTCGGTGTCGACGAAGTCGACCCGCGCACCGCCACGGCCGGCGAGGGCCGAGACGACGGTGCGGAAGGCGGTCGCGGTGCGGCCGTTGCGTCCGATCACCTTGCCGAGGTCGTCGGGGTGCACCCGGACCTCGAGGATCGAGCCGCGACGCAGCTCCTTGTTGCGGACCACGACGTCGTCGGGGTGGTCGACGATGCCACGCACCAGGTGCTCGAGTGCCTCGGCGAGCACGTCGCTCACGCCTCGCTCTTGCCGGCGTCCTCAGCGGTGACCGTCTCAGCGGCCTCGGCAGCCTCGGCCGCGCCCTCGGGGGTCTCGTCCGCGGGAACCTCGGCAGGCGCCGCGGCGGGCTCCTCGACCTTCTCGGTCTTCTCGGTCTTCTCGGCCTTGTCAGCCTTCTTCTTGGTGGTGGTCGCGGAGCCCTTCGACTCGGCGGACACCTCCTTGAGGGCCTCGTTGAAGATGTCGAGCTTGGAGCGCTTGGGCTCCTTGACCTTCAGGGTGCCCTCGGCGCCCGGCAGGCCCTTGAACTTCTGCCAGTCGCCGGTGACCTTGAGGATCGCCTCGACGGCCTCGGAGGGCTGCGCGCCCACGCCGAGCCAGTACTGGGCCCGGTCGGAGGTCACCTCGATGAAGGAGGGCTCCTCCTTCGGGTGGTACTTGCCGATCTCCTCGAGCACCCGGCCGTCGCGCTTCTTGCGCGAGTCGACGACGACGATGCGGTACTGCGGCACCCGGATCTTGCCCAGGCGCTTCAAACGAATCTTGACGGCCACGTTTGTGGTGTCTCCTCAGGAATTGTCGTGGGTGAGGGACCGTTCCCAGGTGGGGTCACCGGTGCTGGTCCTTCGAAGGGCACTGCGTCGCTCGGATGAGAGGGTCCGGGCACGCAGGACACGAGGGAAGAGTCTGCCAGACGGTGGCCGCGCTCGACCAATCCGGTACGGCAGAGGAGGGCCGTCCAGCCTCAGCCGGCGTCCAGCCCGAGGAACGAACGCACCGCCTCCGCCCCCGTGACGCGGATCGGCTCGGCGTCCCGGACGAAGGTCTCCGGGGTCAGGACGAGACCCTGGTTGAGCGCCAGCTCGCCCTCACGCCGCTTGATCCGGCTCACCGCAGTGGGTCGGTAGCCGACCTTGCGGGAGACGCCGAGCGACGCCGGGTTGTCGAGGAACGCCGCCGAGGTGATCTCCTCGAAGCCGAGGTGGTCGAAGAGCAGCTCGCACATCGCCCGGCGCATGGCCGTGCCGAGCCCACGGCCCTGGAACTCGCGGCCCAGCCACGAGCCGGTCTCCCCGGTCCGGGTCACCGGGAAGTGCTTCGCGGCCACCCCCTGGGCACCGATCACGCGGCCGTCGAGGACCACGGCGAGGTCGAGGCAGAAGTCCTCGGGCGAGAAGGTGGACCGCTTGCCCCAGTGGTACGCCGCGGTGTTGCGGGCGAGCTCACCGGGCGCGGCGGCGGTCCACGGGAAGTAGAACGGCATCTCGGCCGGGTCGTGGATGCCCTTCTCGGCAAGGTCGCACAGCTCGAGGATGAGCTCGTCGGTCAGGCCGCGCAGCTCGAGCGGGCCGGCCTGCACGTGCAGGCCGAAAGGCGGGAAGAGGTCGACGAGGGTGCTCACGCCCCCATCCCACCTCCTGCACCGCCAGGCGCTCAAATCGGTTTCCGACATCGATCACGGCGCCGGCGCAACATCTGGTCGCCGAGCGACGTCTCCCCAGCATGACCGCCGCGCCCGTCGAGCCGCTGCAGCTGCCGGCCCGCCTCACCGCTCCCCCGCGCCTGACCCAGCGCCACCCGTGGCTGCTGCCCGCCGCGATGGCGGTGCACCGCGCGCGACGTCGTACGACCTGGGTGCGGGACGGGCGGTCCGGCCGCGTCGTGTGGGCCGCTCGCCGCGGTTCCGCCGACCTCCCGGTGCGGCTCGTGCAGCATGGCTCGCTGCTGCTGCGCGAGCTCGACCCCGACCGGATGCACCTCCAGCACAACAAGGTCACCAACCTGCGTCTCGCCGCCGAGCGCGTGGACGGCCTCGTCATCGCCCCCGGCGAGACGTTCTCGTTCAACCGGGTCGTCGGCAACTGCACGAGACGCAAGGGGTACGTCGACGGGATGCGGCTGTCCAACGGGTCGGCGGAGGCCGGCGTCGGTGGCGGGATCTGCCAGCTGGCCAACCTCGTGCACTGGATGGTCCTGCACTCCCCGCTGACCGTGGTCGAGCGATCCGAGCACTCCTTCGACCCCTTCCCCGACCAGGGTCGCGTGCTGCCGTGGGGCGTCGGCTGCTCGATCGTCTACAACTACGTCGACCTGGTCGTGCGCAACGACACCGACCGCCCGTTCCAGCTGCGGGCGTGGGTGGGTCAGCGCTACCTGCACGGGCAGCTGCGCACCGACGAGCGACCGGACCACTCCTACCGGGTCGAGGCCCGGCACGAGCAGTTCCTGCGGCACGACGGACGCGTGTTCCGGCGCAACCAGATCTGGCGCCGGGTCTTCGACCGCCGCACCGGGGACCAGGTCGGCGAGGAGCTGGTGAAGAAGAACTGTGCGCTGGTCGTCTACGAGCCCGGGCCCGACGTGGACGTCATCGACGTCAGCTGACGCCCACCCGGTCCCCGCGGAGCACGATCGCGGTGGGCGTGCGCAGGACGGACAGGTCGGCGCGCGGGTCGCGGTCGTAGACGACGAAGTCCGCCGACGCGCCCTCGACCAGGCCGTCCACCCCGAGCCACTCCCGGGCCCGCCAGCTGGCGGCGCCGAGCGCATCGTGGGCCGGCATCCCGATCCGGACGAGCGCCTCGATCTCCCCCGCGATGTTGCCGTGGCGGCTGATGCCTCCCCCGTCGGAGCCGGCGTAGATCGGCACCCCCGCCTCGTAGGCCGCCATGATCGTGGCGGGCATCCGGTCGTAGAGGCCGACCATCGTGTCGGCGTAGGCGGGGAACCGCTCCTGCCCGGCTGCCGCGTGCTCGGGGAACTTGTCGAGCTGCATGACGGTGGGCACCAGCCGGGTGCCGTGGTGGACCATCGCGTCGATGAGGTCCTCGGTGAGGCCGGTGCCGTGCTCGATGCAGTCGATGCCAGCCTCGATCAGCCCGGGCAGCACGCCGTGGCCGAAGCAGTGCGCCGTCACCTTGGCACCCTCGGCGTGCGCGGCGGCGATGGCGTCGGCGAAGGCCTCCGCAGGGAACGACGGGGCGAGGTCACCCTCGTCGCGCGAGATCCAGTCGCCGACCAGCTTGATCCAGCCGTCGCCGTTGCGGGCCTCCTGGGCGGCGTACGACGCCAGGTCGGCCGGCTCCACCTCGTGGGCGTAGCCGCGGATGTAGCGCTTCGTCGCGGCGATGTGCCGACCGCAGCGGATCAGCCGGGGCAGGTCGTCGCGGTCGTGGATCCAGCGCGTGTCGGCGGCCGATCCGGCGTCCCGGATCAGGAGCGCCCCGCCGTCGCGGTCGGCGATCGCCTGCTGCTCGGTGGCCGCGTCGTCGGCGGCACCGAAGTCGTCGAGCCCGAGGTGGCAGTGCGCGTCGACCAGGCCGGGGACGATCCAGCCCTCGGCGACGGTGTCGGCTCCCGCCTGCGGCTCGTAGGTGATGCGGCCGCCGACGACGTAGAGGTCGCGCGCCTCTCCGTCGGGCAGGACCGGTCCACGGAAGCGCTGCGCTGGCTCGAGGGGCATGTCGGAACGCTATCCCCACCCGCGAGGCCTCGGCGCGTCCCGATGCCCAGTTCTGGGCATGACGCCGGCCGGGCACCAAACCCACGATGGAGGACACGGTGTCCGCGGCTGTCGTCGCTCAGGGACAGGTCCCGTGGGCCGGGGACAGGAGTGGTGCCATGCCCGTACGAGGACGACTGGCTGCGCTGCTGACGTTGATCCTCGCGTCGGCCGCCCTCGTCATCGTCACCGCGGCCACGCCCGCGGCGGCCGCGCCGTGCGACCCACCCGTGACCAACCCGGTCGCCTGCGAGAACACCCTTCCCGGCAGCCCCGAGAGCGAGTGGGGCGTCACCGGCGCCGGGTCCACGACGATCCAGGGCTACGCGACCGACATGAGCGTGGACCAGGGTCAGACGATCGGGTTCAAGGTCGACACCAGCGCCTCGTCGTACCGCCTCGACATCTACCGGATGGGCTACTACGGCGGGGACGGGGCCCGTCGAGTCGCGACCGTGACCCCGACCGTGCTCAACAACCAACCCAACTGCCTCACCGCCGTCGCGACGGGCCTGGTCGACTGCGGCAACTGGACCCAGAACGCGTCATGGGCCGTGCCGGGCACCGCGGTGTCGGGGATCTACTTCGCGAAGCTGACCCGGACCGACGGCACCGCCGGCGCGAGCCACGTCTTCTTCGTGGTGCGCGACGACGACGGTGGCTCGGACATGCTCTTCCAGACCTCGGACACCACGTGGCAGGCCTACAACACCTACGGCGGCAACAGCCTGTACGCCGGAGCACCGGCCGGGCGCGCCTACAAGGTCAGCTACAACCGCCCGTTCACCACGCGCGGCAACGCGCCGGAGGACTGGGTCTTCAACAGCGAGTACCCGATGGTGCGCTTCCTCGAGTCCAACGGGTACGACGTCAGCTACAGCTCCGGCGTCGACACCGACCGTCGGGGCGCCGAACTGCTCGAGCACAAGGTGTTCATGAGCGTCGGGCACGACGAGTACTGGTCGGGCACCCAGCGGGCCAACGTCGAGGCCGCCCGCGACGCGGGCGTCAACCTGGCGTTCCTCTCCGGCAACGAGGTGTTCTGGAAGACCCGGTGGGAGAACAGCATCGACGGCTCCGGCGCTTCGCACCGCACCTTGGTGTCCTACAAGGAGACGCACGCCGACGCCAAGATCGACCCGCTCGCCAACACGTGGACCGGGACGTGGCGCGACCCGCGGTTCAGCCCGCCGGCAGACGGCGGCCGCCCCGAGAACGGGCTGACGGGCACGATGTTCGCGATCAACTGCTGCGCGATCAACATGGTCGTCGGGCAGGCCGACGGTCAGATGCGTTTCTGGCGCAACACCCGCGTCGCCACCCTGGGCCCGAACGCGACGACGACCATCGGCACCAACGTCATCGGCTACGAGTGGGACGAGGACCCCGACAACGGATCCCGACCACCTGGCACCTTCCGCGTCTCCCAGACGACGGGCACGGGCGACCGGCTGCAGGACTACGGCAGCAGCTATGCATCGGGGCAGGCGACCCATGCCATGACGACCTACCGTGCGCCCAGCGGAGCGCTCGTCTTCAGCGCCGGGACGATCCAGTGGGCCTGGGCCCTCGACGGCAACCACGACCGCGGCTCGGCCGCCCCTGACACGGCGGCCCAGCAGGCGACCGTGAATCTCTTCGCCGACATGGGGGTCCAGCCGGACACCCTGCGCCCCGGCCTCACCGTTGCCTCCGCGTCCACCGACACGGCCGCGCCCACCGCGACCATCACCGCGCCGGCGGCCGGCGCGACGCTCCCGGTCGGCACCCCCGTCACGGTGAGCGGCACGGCCACCGACACGGGAGGTGGCCGGGTCGCAGGTGTCGAGGTCTCCACCGACAACGGGGCGACGTGGCGCCGCGCCACCGGCCGCGGGTCCTGGACCTACACGTTCACCCCGTCGTCGTCCGGCGCCCTGACCCTGCGCGCCCGCTCCGTCGACGACAGCGCCCGCCTCGGCACCGCGGCGACCACCAATGTCACCGTCGGAACCGCGCCGACCACCTGCCCGTGCACCATCTGGCCGGGGACCGCGACACCGGCAGGCACCGATCCCGACACGAGCCCGGTCGAGCTCGGCGTGAAGTTCCGCGCCAGCGCCGACGGCCTGATCACCGGCATCCGCTACTACAAGCCCGCCACGACCACCGGCAGCCACGTCGGCTCCCTGTGGAGTAGCACCGGCACCCGGCTCGGGCAGGTCACCTTCACCAACGAGTCGGCGAGCGGGTGGCAGCAGGCAAGCTTCGCGACGCCGATCCCGGTGACCGCCGGCACCACGTACGTCGCGTCCTACTTCACCCCGGCCAGGTACGCCGTCAGCTCGGGCTACTTCACGAGCGCACCGACCGTTCGCGGCCCGCTCACGGCGCTGCAGAACGGCACGGACGGAGGCAACGGCGTCTACCGCTACACCGCGACCGCGGGCGCATTCCCCAACCTGACATTCGGCTCCGAGAACTACTGGGTCGACATCGTCTACACCGAGGCCAACGACACCGCGAAGCCGACGGTAACCGCCCGGACCCCCGCCTCCGGCGCCACCGGGGTCGCACTGGGCAGCGACGTCACCGCGACGTTCTCCGAGCCGGTCCAGCAGGCGACCGTTGCGTTCGAGCTGCGGGCGCCCGGCGGAGCCGTGGTACCCGCCACGATGTCGTACGACGCGGTCAGCCGCACGGTGACGCTCGACCCGACGGCGGCGCTCGCAGCCACGACGACCTACACGGCGGCGCTCTCGGGCGCCCGCGACCCGGCCGGCAACCAGATGGACGCGGTCACGTGGAGCTTCACCACCGACACACCGGACACGACCAAGCCCACGGTGACCGGTCGCACCCCGGCGGTCGGTGCGACCGGTGTCGCGCGCGCGGTGTCACCCACGGCGACGTTCAGCGAGCCGGTGCAGCAGGCCACGGTCGCCTTCGAGGTCCGCGGCCCCGGCAACACGCTGGTGCCCGCCGCCACGACCTACGACGCCGCCAGCCGCACGGCCACCGTCAACCCGAACGCCGACCTCGCTGCGAGCACGACCTACACGGTCAACCTCAGTGGGGCCCGGGACGCTTCGGGCAACCAGCTGGACCCGGTGTCGTGGTCGTTCACCACGACGGCCGTGGTCTCTGACTGCCCCTGCACGATCTGGCCCTCAGCGGCGACGCCGGCAGGCACCGACGGCGACACCAGCTCCGTCGAGCTGGGCGTGAAGTTCACATCCAACACCGATGGCTTCGTCACCGGGATCCGCTACTACCGGCCCGCCGAGGCCACCGGCAGCCACGTCGGCAGCCTCTGGAGTGCAGCCGGGACCCGCCTGGGCCAGGTCACCTTCACCGGTGGCACGGCGAGCGGGTGGCAGCAGGCAACCTTCGCCACGCCGATCCCCGTCACGGCGGGAACGACGTACGTCGCCTCCTACTACACGCCGAGCAGGTACGTCGCCAACGGCGCCTACTTCGCCACCAGCGCCACCGCGCGTGGACCGTTGACGGCCCTGCAGAACGGCACCGCGGGCGGCAACGGCCTCTACCGCTACACCTCCACGCCCAGCACGTTCCCCGACCAGAGCTTCAACAGCGAGAACTACTGGGTGGACGTCGTCTTCGAGGACGGGCCCGACACCACCAAGCCGACCGTCACGGGACGCACCCCTGCGTCCGGTGCCACCGCTGTCAGCGTGGGCGCCAACGTGACCGCGACGTTCTCCGAGCCCATCCAGCAGTCGACGCTGGGCCTCGAGCTCCGCGGGCCCGGCAACACCCTCGTTGCGGGAGCCATCACGTACGACGCCGCCACCCGCACAACCACCCTCGACCCAACGGCGAACCTCACGGCGACCACGCAGTACACCGCGACCGTGACCGGCGTGCGCGACACGGCGGGCAACCTGATCGACCCGGTCTCGTGGGCGTTCACCACCGACACGCCTGACACGACCAAGCCCGCCCTCAGCAGCCGCGCACCCGCGCCCGGGGCGGGCGGCGTCTCGACGGCGGTCAACGCGACGGCGACCTTCAGCGAGCCGGTACAGCCGGGCACGATCGCGTTCGAGCTGCGCACGCCGGCCAACGCGCTCGTCGCCGGCACGACGACCTACGACGCGACGAGCCGCACGGCGACCCTGGACCCGACCGCGAGCCTCGCGCCCAGCACGACGTACACCGCGTCGGTCAGCGGGGCGCGGGACCCCGCCGGCAACCAGATGGACGCGGTGAGCTGGAGCTTCACCACTGCCGCCACCACCTCGAGCTGCCCATGCACGATCTGGCCGCCCACCACCGCCCCCGCCAGCACCGACCCGGACACCAGCTCCGTCGAGCTCGGAGTGAAGTTCCGGTCCGACGCACCGGGCTTCATCACCGGGATCCGCTACTACCGGCCCAGCCAGGCCACCGGCACCCACGTCGGCAGCCTGTGGACCTCGACCGGCACCCGGCTCGGCCAGGTCACCTTCACCGGAGGGTCGGCCAGCGGGTGGCAGGAAGCGACCTTCAGCTCACCGATCGCGGTGACGGCCAACACGACGTACATCGCGTCGTACTTCACGCCGAGCAGGTACGTCGTCAACAGCGGCTACTTCAGCTCCGCGGCGAGCGCGCGCGGCCCGCTCACGGCACTGCAGAACGGCACCGACGGCGGCAACGGCCTCTACCGCTACACCTCGACGGCCAGCACCTTCCCGAACCTGAGCTTCGGGTCGGAGAACTACTGGGTGGACGTGGTCTTCCAGGAGGACTCCACCGACACCACGCCGCCGACGCTCAACAACCGGGTGCCGACCCCAGACACGACCGGCGTGCCGGTCAGCGTCCGGCCGCAGGCGACCTTCAGCGAATCGGTCACCGGCTCCACCGTCTCGATGGTGCTGCGTGGCCCGGCCAACCAGGTCGTCCCGTCCACCACGTCGTACGACGCCGGCACCCGCACCGCCACCCTGACGCCGACCATCGACCTGGGCTACTCCACGTCGTACACCGTGGAGGCCAGTGGGGCCAAGGACGGGGCGAACAACACCATGGCTCCGGTGTCGTGGAGCTTCCAGACGTCCGCCCCCCCGCCGCCCGGCGTCGAGGACGGGCCGGGCGGGCCGCTCGCGGTCGTCACCAGCACCGGCAACCCGTCGTCGTCCTACCTCTCGGAAATCCTCCGCGCGGAGGGGCTCAACGAGTTCGCCAACATCCGGGTCTCGACGCTCAACGCCACCACCCTTGCGCCCTACGCCGTGGTCGTCCTCGGTGACGTGGCGATCACCGACGCCCAGGTGACGGCCCTGACCGACTGGGTCAACGCCGGCGGCAACCTGGTCGCGATGCGACCCGACAGCCGCCTCTACAGCCTCGCCGGGATCGCCGCCCAGGCCGGCACCGTCGCCGACGGCTATGTCGCGGTCAACGCGGCCGTGGAGCCCGGCGCCGGCATCACGACAGACACGATGCAGTTCCACGGCACCGCCAACCGCTACACGCTCAACGGCGCCACCACCGTGGCGACGCTCTACTCCAGCGCCACCACCAGCACCAGCCTGCCCGCGGTGACACTGCGGAGCGTCGGCTCCAACGGCGGCCAGGTCGCAACCTTCGCGTTCGACCTCGCGCGCTCGGTGATCGCCACCCGACAGGGCAACCTCGCGTGGGCCGGGCAGGACCGCGACTCCGCGACGCCGAACCGGTCGAACGACCTCTTCTTCGGCGGCAGCACGGCGACCGACTGGGTCAACCTCTCCAAGGCGCACATCCCGCAGGCCGACGAGCAGCAGCGACTGCTCGCCAACCTGGTGACCGTCACGGCGCGCGACCGGTTCCCGGTGCCAAGGTTCTGGTACTTCCCCGGCACGACCAAGGCCGTCGTCGTGGCCACCGGCGACGACCACGGCACCGGCGGCACGCCGGGCCGCTTCAGCACCTACGCCGCGGCCAGCCCGTCGGGCTGCTCGGTCGCCCGGTGGGAGTGCCCCCGCTTCACGTCGTACGTCTACCCGAGCACACCGATGACCAACACGCAGGCTGCGTCGTTCAACGGCCAGGGCTTCGAGGTCGGACTCCACCCGACGAGCGGCTGCGCCAACTTCACGTCGTACCAGTCCCTCCAGGACATGTACACGACCCAGCTGGGGCAGTGGCGTGCGGCGTACGCCTCGGTGCCGTCGCCGACCACCAGCCGCTTCCACTGCATCGTGTGGAGCGACTGGGTCTCCCAGGCCAGGGCCGAGCTCGCTTCGGGGATCCGGCTGGACACCAACTACTACTACTACCCCGGCTCGTGGATCGCCGACCGTCCCGGCTTCATGAACGGCTCGGGCATGCCGATGCGGTTCACCGACACCGACGGCTCCCTGATCGACGTCTTCCAGGCCAACACCAACATGACTGACGAGTCCGGACAGACCTACCCGTTCACGCCGAACACGCTGCTCGACCGGGCGCTCGGCCCCCTGGGTTACTACGGCGCGTTCACCGCCAACCTGCACACCGACAGCGCCTCGACCTTCGAGGACACCCAGGTGCTGGCCTCTGCCCAGTCGCGTGGCGTGCCGGTCATCGCCGCCCGGCAGCTGCTGACGTGGACCGACGGTCGCAACGGCTCGTCGTTCAGCGGGATCTCATGGGGCGGCAACACCCTGTCCTTCACCGTCGGCATCGGCGTCGGCGCGACGGGGCTGACGGCGATGCTGCCGACGACGGGCCCGGGCGGCACCACGCTGAGCGCCGTCACGCGCGGCGGCACCGCCGTGCCCTTCACGACGATGACGGTCAAGGGCCAGCAGTACGCCGTGTTCCCCGCCGTCGGCGGCGCCCACCAGGCGACGTACGCTGCGGGTGGGGCCGGCGCCGCCAACCGCGTCTCGGGCGTGGCCGTCACGACGTCCGACACCGGCGACACGACGGCCGCCTGGACGACCGAGGACCCCGGCACGAGCGACGTGCTGCTCGGCACCACGCCCACCCGGCTCGCCACCCGGGTCCCGTTCGCGGGTCGCACCACCGACCACCTCGCCGACCTCGGGGGCCTGCGGCCCGCGACCCGCTACTACTACCGCGTCGAGTCGCGCGGGCCGGGCGGACGCCCCACCGTGTGGCCGGCAGCGAACGCTGCACCCGCGTCGTTCATGACGCCGGCCGTGGACGGAACAGCGCCGCGCATCAGCCGGCTGCGGGTCCTGCCGCTGCCCGACGGCTCGGCCCGGGTCACCTGGCGGACGAGCGAGCCCGCGACGTCCGTCGTCGACCTCGGGCGCGTCGGGGGTCCCCTGCACCGGAGCGGGTTCGACTCGAGCCTGACCAAGAGCCACACGATCGTGGTCACGGGGCTGCTCCAGCGGAAGTCGTACGCCGTCCGGGCGGCCTCGCGGGACGGCTCCGGCAATGCGGCAGCGCCGCGGTCGAGTCGGCTCCGCACCCCGGGCGTGGGCATCGCCATGATGACGACCGAGGACTTCCGCACCGGCACGCTCCGCGGCGACCTCCGGGTCGACGAAGCCGGGCTGGGCGGTCTCACTCTCGGCGTGCGCGGCTGGGGCCGCTACACCTCACGGGTGGTCGACTCCGGACGCAAGGCGACCTGGCAGCGCCTGGTGCTCGACGCACACCTGCCCACGGGCTCGGAGATCGTGGTGCGGGTCCGCGCCGGCGACCGGGCAACGCCCGATTCCACCTGGTCGGGGTGGAAGGTCGTCACCAGGCCAGGCAGCCGCGCCGGGGTTGCCGGACGCTACGTCCAGTACGACGTGACGCTCGCGGCGGCGCAGGGTGGGCTGCCCAGCGTGCGAGCCGTCGGTCTCACGCGAAGCGGTACGCCCGACCAACACCTGGCTGGCGGGCCCAGCGAGGTCCGCGGTCACACCACGTAGGGCGCAGTCGCCAACCGGCGTCCCACGCGTTTGCGCACATGCACGCGCAGGCGGGCGACGTCCTTTACCCACAACGGTGGATGCCGGCCGGCGCCCGCCGGTGCCAGCGTGGGGACCAGCCCCGCGGGCGACGCGCGCCCCCGATCGCTGCGCCGGTCGTCGTCCGGTCGCCGCCCGCCGGGACAGCCGA
Source organism: Nocardioides sp. P5_E3 (assembly GCF_054049275.1). Taxonomy (NCBI): domain Bacteria; kingdom Bacillati; phylum Actinomycetota; class Actinomycetes; order Propionibacteriales; family Nocardioidaceae; genus Nocardioides; species Nocardioides sp. P5_E3. The sequence continues at coordinate 31,429 of NZ_JBFUMR010000034.1, read as the reverse complement.
AATCCCCCCACCGAAGGCGAGTCCCCCATGCACCGTCTCTCCCGCCCTGCGGCCGTCGCCTGCGGGCTGGCCCTGGCCGTCCCGCTGCTCCCCACCCCCGCCATCGCGGCCGATCCCCCGTGGACCACCGTCGCCAGCGGGCTCGACAACCCCCGCCAGCTGTCCTTCACCGGCGACACCCTCTACGTCGCCGAGTCGGGCGTGGGCGGCACGGGTCCGTGCGTCGACGGTGCGGAGGGACCGGCCTGCCTGGGCATGACCGGAGCGATCACCCGCGTCCGCAACGGCCAGCAGGCGCGCGTGCTGACCGGCCTCCCCTCGCTCGCAGGCGAGAGCGGCGGCGGCGCCATCGGTCCGGCCGACGTGGTCGTGACCGGGCAGAACAAGTACGTCGTCACGATGGGCCTGGGCAACGACCCGGCGGTGCGCGCCGACCTCGGTGCCGCCGGTGCGTACTTCGGCACGCTCGTGTCGGGCGCCTTCCCCAACGCCGGCCCCAGGATCGCTACCGACATCGGTGCGTTCGAGACGGCCGCCGATCCGGACGGGCAGGGCCCCGACACCAACCCGACCGGCCTGCTGCGCAACGGCGGCGGCCACGTGGTCGCCGACGCGGGCGGCAACGCGCTCCTCTCGGTGCAGGGCGGCCACGTCTCGACCCTCGCGGTCTTCGACACGCCGGGCCTCGCCGCCGTGCCGTTCCCGCCGTTCCAGATCCCGGTCGACTCGGTGCCCACCGGGGTCGTCGTGGGGCCGGACGGCGCCTACTACGTCAGCGAGCTGACCGGCTTCCCGTTCGTCCCGGGCTACTCGAGGATCCTCCGGGTCGTGCCGGGGCGGGCGCCGACGGTCTGGGCCACGGGCCTGACCAACGTGACCGACCTGGCCTGGCACGACGGTGAGCTCTACGCCGTTCAGATCGGCATCCTGCAGGGCGGTCCCGGGTCCGTCGTGCGGGTCCGGCCCGGTGCGGCACCCCAGGTCGTCGCAGGCGGGCTCAACGCGCCGTACGGCATCGCGGTCGCCGGCGACGACGCCTACGTGACCACCTGCTCGGTGTGCCCCGGCGGCGGGTCGGTCATCCGGATCCCGCTCGGATAGCGCAGGAGCGGCCCGCAGCACGCCCGCGAACGGGCGCCGACGAGCTCAGAGCCGGTCGAGCAGCCAGGTCGGGCTCAGCACCTGGGCGGGCGCCACGTTGGCAGCGAGCGCACGGTCGGCGGTCACCACGACGACGTGGCCGCCGGCCTCGCCCGCACGGCGCGCCTGCTCCCGGATCTCGGCGTCGCCGTCACGCGCCGCGTGCACCGTGCGCACGTGGCCGTCCCGGCCGGCCCGCACGCCACCCTTGGCCTGGCCCTCCAGCACCAGCACGATCTCGTCGTACGACGTGTCGGCGACCAGGAGCCGCTCGTGCAGGCGGCGTGCCGCCCCCGCGCGGTCCTTCCACCAGCCGTCGGGAACGGACCCGACGACGTTGGCGCCGTCGACGACGAGGGTGGACACTATTTGAGGAACTGCGAGAAGTCCTTGGGCAGGTTGAGCTGCTCGGCAGCCTTCTCGTAGTCGACGTCGGCGCCGTCGGGGTTGCCGAAGGGGTTGGCGGCCTTCTCGTCCGAGGCAGTCTTCTGCGCGGCCTTCTGCTGGGCAGCCTTCGCCGGGTTGCCCGAGACGCGCTTCTTGCCCTTCTTGCCCTTGACCTGGGCGGGCTGACGCGCTCCGGAGCGCTTGCCGCCGGCCATCCCGGGCATCCCCGGCATCCCGGGCATGCCACCGCCCTTGGCCATCGACTCCATCATCTTGCGCGCCTCGAAGAACCGGTCGACGAGCTGGTTGACGTCGGACACCTGGCGGCCGGAGCCGGCGGCGATGCGGGCGCGACGCGAGCCGTCGATGATCTTCGGGTTGTCGCGCTCGGCGGGCGTCATCGACTGGATGATCGCCTGGATGCGGTCGATCTCGCGCTCGTCGAAGTTCTCGAGCTGGTCGCGGAACTGACCCATCCCGGGGAGCATGCCCATGATCTTGGTCATCGAGCCGAGCTTGCGGATCTGCATCATCTGCTGGAGGAAGTCCTCCAGCGTGAAGCCGCCCTTGGTGGCGAGCTTCTCGGCCGCCTTCAGCGACTGCTCGGAGTCGAACGCCTTCTCGGCCTGCTCGATCAGGGTGAGCATGTCGCCCATGTCGAGGATGCGGGAGGCCATCCGATCGGGGTGGAACAGGTCGAAGTCGGTCATCTTCTCGCCGCTCGAGGCGAACATGACCGGCTTGCCCGTGATCGAGCGGATCGACAGCGCGGCGCCACCGCGGGCGTCGCCGTCGAGCTTGGTGAGCACCACGCCGTCGTAGCCGACCCCGTCGAGGAAGGCCTGCGCGGTGGTGACCGCGTCCTGGCCGATCATCGCGTCGACGACGAAGAGCACCTCGTCGGGCTGCACCGCGTCGCGGATGTCGGCGGCCTGCTGCATGAGGGTCGCGTCGACGCCGAGGCGTCCGGCGGTGTCGATGATGACGACGTCGTGGAGCTTGCGCTTGGCCTCCTCGATCGACGCGCGGGCGACGTCGACCGGGTTTCCGGTGCCGTTGCCCGGCTCGGGGGCGAAGACCGGGACGCCGACGCGCTCGCCGTTGACCTGCAGCTGCTGGACGGCGTTGGGACGCTGGAGGTCGGCCGCGACGAGCATCGGCGTCTTGTCCTGGTCCTTGAGCCACAGCGCGAGCTTGGCCGCGAGCGTCGTCTTGCCGGCGCCCTGGAGGCCGGCGAGCATGATGACCGTCGGCCCGCTCTTGGCGTAGCGCAGGCGGCGCGTCTCGCCGCCGAGGATCGTGACGAGCTCCTCGTGGACGATCTTGATGATCTGCTGCGCCGGGTTGAGGGCGCCGCTGACCTCCTCGGAGCGGGCACGCTCCTTCACCGCCCCGACGAACTCCTTCACCACGGGCAGGGCGACGTCGGCCTCGAGCAGCGCGATGCGGATCTCACGCGCGGTGGCGTCGATGTCGGCCTCGGAGAGCCGGCCCTTGCCCCGCAGGTTCTTGAAGGTGTCGGCAAGGCGGTCGGAGAGTGTGGCGAACACGGTTGGGTCTGTCCCTCGCATCGGTGGTGGATCAGGGTGGATCAGAGTCTGGTACGACGACCAAGACTAACGGCCGCACCCCGTCCGGGCTCATCCGCCGAGCTCAGCCGCCCAGTGCCGTGCGTACGGCGTGGGCGGCCGCCGCGGCGCGCTCCTCCGTGGGGCGCACCCCACCGACCTCCTGGACGTAGAACACGTCGACCGCCTGGGGGCCGAGCGTGGAGACGTGCGCGGAGGCCACCGTGAGCCCCAGCCCGGCGAGGGTGGTGAGCACGCGGTGGACCACACCGGGCCGGTCGGAGGTGCGGATCTCCAGCACCAGCGAGGCGCGCGAGGCGTCCGGGCGGACCTCGACGATCGGCGGCAGCTCGCCGTCCGGGCGCGCGGGCAGGTCGGGGAGCCGCTGGGTGCCCTCGACGACGCGGCGGATCCGGTCCCGCACGACGCTGGCGTCGAGGTAGGCGTCCGGGACCTCCCACGCGCTGACGGCCCACTCGCCCTCGGCGTCGACCTGCGACCAGGCGCGGGCGGCGTGCACCGGAACCCGCAGCGCGGCGAGGCCGCCGGCGACGTCGGCGAGCAGCCCGACGCGGTCGGCCGCGACCACGGTGAGGGTGGCGCCGACCTCGTGGGGGGCGATCTCGACCGACACGGCGGTCGGGTCGCGTCGTACGGCGTCGGGGACGGGCAGCGACCCGGCCGGGTCGACGTGCGTGATCTCGGCACCGAGCGCGTGCCCGGCCCGGGAGACGAGGCGGTCGACCAGGGACGCCCGCCACGTCGTCCACGCCGCCGGCGAGGCCGCCCGGGCGTCGGCCTCGGTGAGCGCACGCAGGAGCTCGAGGCTGGCCGCGTCGGGGACGTGGGTGAGCAGCTCGGCGGTGGTGGCGGGGTCGTCGGGGTCGCGGGTGGTCGCGAGGTCCGCCAGCAGCAGGTGCCAGCGCACGAGGGAGGCCACCACCTCGGCGTCGAGGTCGGTGAAGCCCATCCGGGCCACGACCTTGCGGGCCAGGGGCTCACCGGCCACCGAGTGGTCGTGCAGCGACCCCTTGCCGATGTCGTGCAGCAGCGCGGCCACGAGCAGCAGGTCGGGCCGGCGGACGCTGCGGATCAGGGCGCCCGCCTCGGCGCAGGTCTCCACGACGTGCCGGTCGACGGTGAAGCGGTGGATGGCCGAGGCGTGGGGCAGCAGCCGGATCTGCTCCCACTCGGGCAGGAAGGTCTCGATGCCCTCGACCTCGTCGAGGGTCTCCCAGACCGGAAGCAGGGCGGGTCCGCTGGCGAGCAGGCGGACGAGCGCGTCGCGGGCAGGGGCCGGCCACGGCACGGGGAGCTCGGCTCCCTCCCGCACCAGCCGGGCGGCGGTGGTGGGCGCGAGCACGACGTCACGGCTCGCCGCCTCCGCCGCCGCGCGGAGCAGCAGGGTCGGGTCGTCGCCGGGCTTGGTGCCCGCGTCGAGGACGACCTCGCCGCGCGAGAGCGCGATGCCGGGGGCGATCCGCTCGAGCGCGGGCGTCCTGCGGCCCCGCTCCCCCGTCGACCGGGCCATCACGGCGTCCGTACGCCGCCACGCCAGCCGCGAGAGGTGGGCGATCCGGCGGCCGAGGGAGCGGACGTGGCGCTGGGCGGCTCCGGCGTCGGGGAGCCCGAGGCGCTCGGCCAGCGGGCCCCACATCTCGGGGGCGATGCGGTCGGCCGGGCGGCCGGCGAGGTCCTGCACCTCGTCGCGGACGTCGAGGAGCATCTGTCGCGCCGCCTCGAGGGCGGGGGTGGAGGCGTCGACGAGCCAGCTGGCCTCGATCGCCTTGAGCACGCCGGCGTCGCGCAGTCCGCCCTCGGCCTCCTTGACGTCGGGCACCGAGGCGTGGGCCAGCTCGCCGGTGACGTCGTGGCGCTTGAGCGTCATCGCCTTGAGCTCCGGCAGGCGGGTCCGGGCCTGGCGGCGCCAGTCGGCCAGCATCGTGGTGCGCAGCCGGAGGCTGAGGCCCGGGTCGCCGGCGAGGTGGCGGGCGTCGAGCAGGCCGAGCGCGACCCGGAGGTCCGTCGCCGCCTCGAGCACCTCGCTCATCGAGCGGACCGAGTGGTCGAGCCGCCGCCCGGAGTCCCACAGCGGGTACCAGAGGGTGGCTCCCAGGTCGCCCAGGTCGAGGCCGTCCTCGTGGACCAGGACGACGTCGAGGTCGGAGTGCGGCGCGAGCTCGCCCCGGCCGTACCCCCCGACCGCGACCAGGGCCACCCCGGTGACGGGCCCGCCGGAGGCGGCGTACGCCTCCCGGCAGAGCTCGTCGGCCGAGGTCGCCCTGGTCTGTCGCAGTTCTGCGGTCACGCGGGGTCCCTGCGAGTCCCGAGAAGAGGGAACGTCATCAGAGTGCCGACGCGTCCTGCTCGCCGGTGCGGACACGGACGACGGTCTCGACGGGGCTGACCCAGACCTTGCCGTCGCCGATCCGACCGGTCTGCGCGGTCTTGACCACGATCCCGACGATGTCGTCGGCGTCGGCGTCGTCGACGACGATCTCGATGCGGATCTTCGGGACGAGGGCGATGTCGTACTCAGCCCCGCGGTAGACCTCGGTGTGGCCCTTCTGGCGGCCGTAGCCGCTGACCTCGGAGACCGTCATCCCGGCGACGCCGAAGGTCTCGAGCGCCTCGCGGACGTCCTCCCACTTGTGCGGCTTGATCACCGCGGTCACGAGCTTCATGCGCTGGCTCCTTCGGTCTTGGTGGTGGTCGCGACAGGGGCGGTGGAGGCGGCCAGCACGCTGCCGCCGCCGCTGGTGCCGCTGTGCAGGTCGTACGCCGTCTCGCCGTGGGCGGCGAGGTCGATGCCGTTGACCTCGTCCTCCTCGTCGAGGCGCAGGCCCATCGTGTACTTGATCGCCAGTGCGATGACAGTGGTGAGGATGCCCGAGTAGAGGACGGCCACGATGACACCGAGGGTCTGGTCGCCCAGCGACGCGAACCCGCCGCCGTAGAGCAGCCCGTTCACGCCGCCTGCGCCCTCCGCGGTGGAGAAGACGCCGATCAGCACGGTGCCGATGATGCCGCCGACGAGGTGGACGCCGACCACGTCGAGCGAGTCGTCGTAGCCGAGCCGGTACTTCAGGCCGACGGCCCAGGCGCAGACGCCACCGGCGATGATGCCGATGGCCACGGCACCGCTGATGTCGACGGCTCCGGCCGCCGGGGTGATCGCGACCAGGCCGGCCACGATGCCGGAGGCGGCACCGAGCGAGGTGGCCTTGCCGTGCAGGAGCCGCTCGATCAGGAGCCAGCCGAGGATGGCGGCCATGGTGGCGAGGGTGGTGTTGGCGAAGGTGCGGCCGGTCTCGGAGTAGAACTGCGAGAGGAAGGCGTCGGGGTCCTCGTCGAAGCTGGTGCCGAAGACGATCGAGCCGACGTTGAAGCCGTACCAGCCGAGCCACAGCATGCCCGCGCCGAGCATGGTCAGCGTGAGGTTGTGCGGGCGCATCTGCTCGCGGGGCCAGCCGATGCGCTTGCCGAGGAGCAGCACGAGCACCAGGGCCGCGACGCCGGCGTTGATGTGGACGGCCGTGCCGCCCGCGTAGTCCTGGGCGCCGATGCGGCCGCAGATGAGCGAGTCGGGGGTGCAGCTGAAGACCATGTGGGCCATCGGGAAGTAGACGATGAGCGCCCAGAGCGGGAGGAAGACCACCCAGGCGGAGAACTTCAGCCGGTCGGCCACCGCGCCGCTGATCAGGGCCGCGGTGATGATCGCGAAGGTCATCTGGAACATCACGTAGATGTAGTTGTCGGTGGTGACGCCGTCGAGCCAGAACAGCTCGAACGGGTTGGCGAAGAAGGTGCCGTTGCCGCCGAAGCCCATCGACCAGCCCACGGCGACGTACAGGATGCCGACGATGGCGGCTGCGATGAACGACATCATCATCATGTTGAGCACGGACTTCGACCGCGACATGCCGCCGTAGAACAGGGCCAGCGCGGGCACCGTCATCATCAGGACGAAGGCAGTCGCCACCAGCATGAAGGCGTAATAGCCGTCCACAGGACCTCCAGGAACTCGAGCACGAACGAAACGGGGTGGTCACCCAGGCCATGACGCCGCTGTCATGGCGGTGCCCACGTGATGACCCGCAGCCTGTGCGGACGAGGTTTCGCGGGGCCGCGACGGATGTTGCACGCACGCAACGGAATGAGCCCTCGTGTTACAGGTGTGTGAACGGATCGGCCCCGGAGGCCGCTTGTTAGTGTTCGGCCGTGTCCAGACTGGCCGTGATGGCGCACTACGACGTCGCCGGGGAGCTGCGGCCCCACGTGCGCGGTCAGGTGGAGGCGCTGGCCGCGTCGGTCGACACCCTGCTGGTCTGCACGACGGCCAACCTCCAGGACTCGGCGCGCGCCTGGTTGACCGAGCGGGCGGTCCTCGTCGAGCGGGCCAACTACGGCTACGACTTCTTCAGCTACAAGGTCGGCCTCGACGCCGCCGGCGACCTCACGGCGTACGACGAGGTGGTGGTCTGCAACGACACCTACGTCTTCGCCCTCGACTCCTACGAGTCGGTCTTCACCGAGATGGCCACGCGGCCCTGCGACTTCTGGGGCCTGACGGGCGCCGAGCGCGTCGCGCCGCACATCCAGTCCTTCTTCATCGCCTTCCGCCCGTGGGTGGTCGGTTCGCGGGCGTTCACGACGTTCTGGGAGGAGATGGAGCCGATCTCCAAGCGCCGCCAGGTCATCCGGCGCTACGAGGTGGGCATGTCGCGCCGGCTCTACGAGGCGGGCTTCCTCTCCGACACCTACTTCGTCGAGACCCCCGAGGACCGGCGCATCGCCCGCGAGCGGATGCGCTGGTGGGCCGCCCACCGCTCCCACTTCCCGCGCACCCGCGCCGAGGTACGCGAGTGGCGCGAGCGGGCCAACGAGCCGTGGAACCCCGCCCGGAGCCTGGCCGACCGGGTGCTCGACAACGCCCGGCTCCCCTACGTCAAGATCGACACCCTGCGCTACGACCCCTACAACCTCGACGCCAAGCGGCTGCTCGAGCTGTGCGAGCGGCGCTTCCCGCAGCGCTTCGACGGCGTGCGCGAGTTCCTCGAGGAGACCGCGCAGTACTACCCCCTCCGCGACACCGAGCGGCTGCTGCCCACGCCGCTGGCCCTCGAGCCCCTCTTCCCGCGGGTGAGGTACTCCGATGCGCGGTGAGCGTCGGCGGCCGGGCCAGGTGAGGCTCGACGACGCCGCCGAGGTCATGGTCGCCTCCGGCCTCGTCGACGCCGACTACGTCGCCGCCCAGCTCGGCACCACCTTCGAGTCGACCCTCGAGGCGGCGCGCGCGGTCGTCGACGCCGGCGACGTGTCCCCCCACCCGCTCTTCGAGGCCCAGTGGATCGGGCGGCGCCGCTCCTGGCAGCGGGTCGGCCAGCACCCCGTGCTCTGGTACGTCTCCGAGCGTCGGCGGCGCAACCGCATCGCGCCGCACCCGCTCGTCGACCCGCGGATCATCTTCGCGGCCTACCCCGAGGCCCGGCACCACCCCTACGGTGCGCTGTCCTACTGGCTCTCGGCCTCCGGGCCGGGCACCCCCCTGCCGACGCGGATCCTGCCCCGCAAGGTGTCCTGGTCCACCTACCGCGCCGCCGCCATCGCCGCCGCGACCGAGTGGCGCGAGGAGGTCGTCCGCGAGCGTCCGCAGCTGGTCGGCCCCACGCCGGCGCTCCCCGCCTCGCTGGGCACCTCCCCGGCGGTGACCGTCGTCATGGCCGCGCAGGACGCCGGACCGCTCGTCCACCAGACGGTGGCGTCGCTGCAGGCCCAGTCCTTCACCGACTGGCACCTCGTCGCCGTCGACCGCGGGTCGGTCGACGACACCGCAGCCGTGCTGCAGGGCGTCGCGGCCTTCGACGACCGTGTCACCGTCGTGCGCGAGTCGCGGTGCGGGCTCGCCCGCGCGCTCAACGTGGCCCTCGAGCACGGCACCGGGGAGCACGTGGCCTTCCTGCCGCTCGGGCGCGAGTGGCTCCCTGAGATGCTCGGCGACCTGCTGGCGCACGCCCACCACAGCGGGGCTGCCGCCGTGGTGGCGGGCGCAGGTGCTGTCGGCCGATCGCGCCACGAGCTGCTCGGCGGGCGCCCGGTCGACCTCGCGACCGCGCTCCTGCGACGAGACGCCGTCAAGGACGTCGGGGGCTTCGACGAGGGCCTCGACGGGGCGGTGGAGCGCGACCTGCTGCTGCGGCTCACCCGCGACCACGAGCCGCTCGCCGTCGACGTACCCGTCCTGCGTCGGCCCGACACGCCGCCGCCGGGCTTCGACGACGACTGGGACTCCGTCGTCCTCGAGCGCCAGCTCGTCGACTGGGACGCCGCCGCGCGCCGGGAGACCGACGAGTCGCTGGTCAGCCACGTCATGCCGCTGGGGCCGGAGCCCCGCCGGACGGTGGAGTGGCTCGGCTCGGTGCCGCGCGAGGGCTCGGAGCTGGTGCTGGTCGGCGTCCGGATGCGCCGGGCGCACCACGTCCTGGCCGCCTCCATCGCCTCGGTCATCTCGGGCGCCCGCTTCGTCTCGGTCCCCGCGCCGGTCTCGATGTCGGTCGCCACCAACGTCGGCGTCGTGGAGGCCGCCGGGAGCACCGTGGTGCTGGTCCGGCCCGAGGCGATGCCGCCGCGCCAGCCGATCGCCGAGCAGCTCGCCGGGGTGCTGCGTGAGCCCGGGGTGGGGGTGGCGCAGCCGCTCGTCGTCGACCTGGACGGCGTGGTGCTCAGCGCCGGCGCCCGCTTCACCAGCGACAACCCGCACCCCGAGCTGTTCCTCGCCGGCCTGCCCACCAGCGACGCCGTACGGATCGGCCAGTGCGCGGTCGCAGCGCCCGCCTCGCCCCTGGTGGCGCTCCGCACCGAGACCGCGCTCGCGCTCCACGGTCTCGACTCGCGCTACCACTCGGTCCTCGCCGAGACCGACCTCGGCCTTCGGGCGCAGCGGGCCGGCCTCGGCGGATCGGTGCTGGTGCCCGGCGCGGTGATCACCTCCCGCACCGCCTACGCAGACGCCGAGGCGTTGATCGGCGCGATGTCGTCCCTGCGCGCGACCGTGCTCGCCGGCCCCCAGCCCCCCGCCGACCACTCCCACGCGCACCTCGGGGCTGCCGGGCTCGAGGTGACCGACGAGCGCAGCCGGATGGTGAGCGCCGACCCCGCCGACCGGAGCGCGGCGGCGGTCCTGGTGCCCGAGCTCGTCCTGCGGGCCGTCGAGGGCATCCGCGAGTCGCCCCCGCGGCTGCGGTGGGCCGTCGACATCGCCGCACCCGCCGCCCAGCGCGGCGACCGGTGGGGCGACACCTACTTCGCGCGGTCCCTGGCCGACGCCCTCGAACGACGCGGCCAGCACGTGGCCATCGACCGTCGCGACGCCCGCCACCGTGACTCGCGTGACCACGACGACGTGCTGCTGGTGCTGCGCGGACTCGACCGCGTCACCCCCCGGCCGGGGCTGCTCAACGTGGAGTGGATCATCAGCCACCCCGACATGATCACGCCCGACGAGGTGGCCGGATTCGACCTCGTCTACGCCGCCAGCACCAGCTGGTCGGAGCGGGTGAGCCGCGAGTGGGGCACCCCCGTCACGCAGCTCCTGCAGTGCACCGACACGCGCTGGTTCCACCCCGACCGGGCCGAGCCCGACACCGGGCCCGCGCTCCTCTTCGTCGGCAACTCACGCGGGATCTACCGCTACGCCGTCCGCAGCGCCCTCGCGATCGGCGCCGACCTGACCCTCCACGGCAACGACTGGACCGACTTCGTCGAGCGCGACCAGATCGCCTCGGGCGGCGTCGACAACCGCGAGGTCGGCGCGCTCTACGCCTCGGCGGGGATCGTGCTCAACGACCACCACCTCGACATGCGCCGTGACAGCTTCGCCTCCAACCGGCTCTTCGACGCGGCGGCCTGCGGGGCTCGCATCCTCAGCGACCGCATCGACGGCCTGGAGGAGATCTTCTCGGGCCTCGTGCTCCCCTTCGACAACGAGCACGAGCTCGCGCGCCTGGTGACGCCGCCCTACGACGCCTTCCCCGACGACGCGACCCGCCGCGAGATCGCGACGCGCATCATCGCCGAGCACAGCTTCGACAAGCGGGCCGAGACCCTCATCGACGACGCCGTGCGCGCCCTTCTCGCCCGCCGCTGACCGGCCGTAAGTGCTCGCGCCCCGGACGGGGTTGTCAGGCTCTCGCTGAGCTTGTCGGCCCATGCACGGCCTGACAAGCTCAGCGATCCCCGGCCAGCCGGGGATTCCCGAAGATGTCGGCCCGGGCGCGGCCCGAGAGGCTCAGCCGAGGAGCGCGTCGACGAAGGCGGCCGCGTCGAACGGCGCCATGTCGTCGGGTCCCTCGCCAAGGCCGACGAGCTTGACCGGGACGCCGAGCTCGCGCTGCACCTGCACCACGATGCCGCCCTTGGCGGAGCCGTCGAGCTTGGTGAGCACGATGCCGGTGACGTCGACGATCTCGCTGAAGACGCGGGCCTGGATGAGGCCGTTCTGGCCGGTGGTGGCGTCGAGGACGAGCAGCACCTCCGTGACGTCGGCCTGCTTCTCGATGACGCGCTTGATCTTGCCGAGCTCGTCCATCAGCCCGGCCTTGTTCTGCAGGCGGCCGGCGGTGTCGACGAGCACCGTGTCGACGCCGTTGTCGACGCCGTGCTTGACGGCCTCGAACGCGACGCTGGCGGGGTCGCCGCCCTCGGGGCCGCGCACGACCTCGACACCCACGCGCTCACCCCACGTGGCGAGCTGGTCGACGGCGGCGGCGCGGAAGGTGTCGGCGGCACCGAGCGTGACCGAGAGGTCCTCGGCGACGAGGATCCGGGCGATCTTGCCGACGGTGGTGGTCTTGCCGGCGCCGTTGACGCCGACCACGAGGACCACGCCGGGCTTGCCGTCGGTGCCGGTCACCTGGACGCGTCGGTCGAGGTCGGTGCCGACGAGCTCGATCAGCTCCTCGCGCAGCACCGTTCGTACGTCGGACGGCTGGCCACCCTCGACCCGCAGGCGGGTGCGGAGTCGCTCCACGAGCGCCTGGGTCGGTGCCACGCCGATGTCGGCGGTCAGGAGGGTGTCCTCGATCTCCTCCCACGTGTCCTCGTCGAGGCGCTCGCGGCTGAGCAGGGCCAGCAGGCCCTTGCCGAGGCCGCCCTGGGAGAGGGAGAGCCGCTGCCGCAGGCGCACGAGGCGCGACGCCGTGCCCTCGGGCTTCTCGACCGTCGGGGCCTCGACGACCGGCTCGGCGGTGTCGACCGCCGGCTCCGGCGGCGCCTCGGTCGCGACCTCGCCCTCGGTCGGGGGCGGTGCGATGACGTCGGTGCGGCCGCTCGGCGGCGGCACCTCCTTCCGCCGTCGTCCGGAGGTCAGCAGCCCGGCGAGCGTGAGGAGCCCCACGGCCGCAATGGCGATGATCAGATACAGCCAGTCACCCATGGGCCAATCCAATCAGAGGGGCACAGCGCGGCGAAGCCGGGTGAGCACCCCGGCCGCTCGGCGGGCCTGCTCCTCGGCCAGCCGGGCACGCAGGTCGTCGCGCTGGGCGACGAGTCGGGTGGCCCGCTCGCGCTCGCGTGCCAGGCGGCCCTGCGCCTTCGCGAGGTCGGCGAGCACGGCGTCGAAGGCGGCGGTGAGGCCCGAGCCGGCGCCGCCCGCCAGCATCGGGGACGCGCTCCCCCGGCCGGGGTGCACCACCCACACGACCTCGTGGGGCATGAGCCGGAACCACCGCACCGCGGACTCCCCCACGAGCGCCGGCGGCGTGACGCGCACCGAGGCGAGGCCGGCGTCCGCGAGGCGCGCATCGAAGTCGTCGCCGTACCAGCGCACGTGGTCGACCTGGCCGAAGCGACGGAGGCGCTCCTCCGGGGTCGCCGACGGGTCCTCCTCGGTCGCCACGCCCATCTTGATCGGCACCTCGAGGAGCGCGATGCCGCGCGGGCTGAGCACCCGCGCGATCTCGCGCATCGCCGCGCAGTCGTCCGGGACGTGCTCGAGCACGTGGTAGCAGACGAGGAGGTCGACCGAGCCGTCCCGCAGCGGGAGGTGGGTCAGGCTGGCCAGCGCGTCGACGTCGCGGGCGTCGTAGCCGGCGTCCAGGCTGATCCGGCGCCGGGCCTCGAGCCGGTCGAGCAGCACCTTCGACTGGCGCGACGGCGCGATCTCGACCACGGTGTCGAGGTCGCGCAGCTCGGGCGAGAGTCCGCCGAGCAGCAGCGAGAGGAACCGGTGCCGCTCCAGGCTCCCGCACCTGGGACAGGCCGCGTCGGGGCGGCCGTCGGGTCCGGGCCGGAACTGGCGGGACACCGTCGCGCCGCAGGCGGCGCAGTAGCCCTTGGCGACGTCGTGGCGGGTGCCGGTCACCTCTCGCACGCTAGTGCGCGCGCGGGTCGGCGCGAGGCGCCACGCCGGGAGCTACCCGCCCGGTGGGATCAGACGCGGGACTCCGAGTCCTCGAGGGTCGGGAGGGCGTCGACGCCCTTGCGCATGGCGTCACCGAGCTGCGGCGCGACGGGCATCTCCTCGCCACGGTGGGGGTAGGCGACGTAGACAGCCACGGCCGCGGCGACGAGCACGCCGAGGGACATCATCAGGACGATCACGAGCACGGGGTTCCTCCGAGGTGGGCCGGTCGGGTCTCCTCCACGGTGGCACACGACGGGTGGCGCCCACGCATCGACGGCCGCCGCCGGCGCGTCGGGGTGAGGACGCTCACCCCTCCGGGCGGAGCAGGGGTACGACGGCCGCGCGCACGGCGTCGGGCATCGGGGTGACCGGCCGCTCGCCGGCGCCGTTCGCGTTGTCGACGTACACGTGGACGAAGCGGCCCTCGGCCGCCGCCTCGTCCGAGGCTCCCTGGAACAGGCCGATGCGGTAGACGATCGAGCTGGTGCCCACCTTGTCGACCACGAGACCCATCTCGATCGGCTCCGGGAAGCCGATCTCGCGGAAGTAGCGGCAGCTCGTCTCGGCGACGACGCCGATCTGCGGCAGCGCCCGGACGTCGACACCGGTGGCCTCGTAGAGGTAGGCGTTGACCGCGGTGTCGAACAGCTCGTAGTAGGTCGCGTTGTTGAGGTGGCCGTAGGCGTCGTCGTCGCGCCACCGCGTCGTCGCGGTGCGCCACGCGACGTAGTCGGCCCGCGTGGGTCGGGCAGGTCGAGTGCGCGGCCCCGTGTCGGCTACGACCGGTTGCGCACTCGACTCGTCGCTCATGCGCTCTCGGCGTCGCGGAGGCGCTGGCTGATGACGGCGGAGACGCCGTCGCCGCGCATGGTGACGCCGTAGAGCGCGTCGCCGACCTCCATGGTGCGCTTCTGGTGGGTGATCACGAGCAGCTGGGAGTTCTCGCGCAGCTCCTCGTAGATCTCCAGCAGGCGGCCGAGGTTGGTGTCGTCGAGGGCTGCCTCGACCTCGTCGAGGATGTAGAACGGCGAGGGCCGCGCCTTGAAGAGCGACACCAGGAACGCGACGGCCACCAGCGAGCGCTCGCCGCCGGACAGCAGCGAGAGTCGCTTGACCTTCTTGCCGGCCGGTCGCGCCTCGACCTCGATGCCGGTGTTGAGCATGTCGTCGGGAGCCGTGAGCACCAGCCGCCCCTCACCGCCCGGGAAGAGGCGCGCGAAGGTGGAGTCGAAGGCCTTCTCCACGTCGGCGTAGGCCTCGGTGAAGACCTGCTCCACACGGGCGTCGACCTCGCGGACGATGTCGAGGAGGTCCTTGCGGGTGCGCTTGAGGTCCTCGAGCTGCTCGGTGAGGAACTTGTGCCGCTCCTCCATCGCGGAGAACTCCTCCAGCGCGAGCGGGTTCACCCGGCCGAGCATCGACAGGGCACGCTCGGCGGCGCGCAGGCGCTTGGCCTGCTCCTCGCGCACGAACGGCGTGGGTTCCGGCGGCTCCTCGCCGTCGGGCACCTCTCCGCTGAAGGGGATGAGCGTGGCCGGGCCGTAGTCGTCGACCAGGCCGGAGGGGTCGAGGCCGAGCTCCTCGAGCGCGCGCTCCTCGAGCTGCTCGATGCGCATCTTCTGCTGGGTGCGGGCCATCTCGTCGCGGTGGACGGAGCTGACGAGCTCGTCGTGCTCGCGGCCGAGGTCGCGCAGCTGGGTGCGTACGGCCATGAGCTCCTGCTCGCTCCCCCGGCGGGACTCCTCCACCGCGGCGCGCTCGTCGGCGGCGAGCATGACGGAGCGCTCGAGCTGGTGGAGGACGATGCGGACCGCGGAGGACACCGCCTTCGCAGCGGCCCCCTCGCGGATCAGCCGCTCACGGCGCTCGGCCGCGCGGGCGCGCGACTCGCGCTCGGCCTGGGCGGCGCGCAGGAGGGAGTCGGCGCGACCGTTGAGCGCCCGTGCCCGCTCCTCGGCGGTGCGCAGGGCGAGACGCGCGTCCATCTCCGCCTGCCGTGCTTCCCGGGCCGCCTCGGCCAGGCGCTCGCGGTCGGCGGTGTCGGGCTCCTCGTCGGTGACCTCATGGGCCGCGGCGAGGCGGGCCTCGAGTTCGACCAGCCCGGCGAGGTCGGCCTCCCGGGCCTCGCGGGCGGTGGTGATGGCGCGCTCGAGCCGATCGGCCTCGCCCTTGGCGGCGCGGGCCTGCGAGCCGTACTGCCCGAGCTCCTCGGCCACCGCGGCCAGGGTGGCGTCGGACTCGTGCAGCTTGGCGAGGGCGACGTCGACGCGCTTGAGGGCGTCGTGGCGGGCGGCCTCGAGGCCGGAGATCTCGAAGCCCAGCCGTTCCGCGGACGCGGTCGCCTCGGCCAGCTTGGCGCCGGCCTCGTCGACGGCTGCCTGGATCTCGATCAGGCTGGGCTGGCTGGTGGATCCGCCAGCCGCGAAGTGGGCGCCGAGCAGGTCACCCTCGCGGGTCACGGCGACGACGTCGGGGTGCTCGTCGACAAGCCGCCGGGCGGCAGGGAGGTCGTCGACGACGGCGACCTGGTGGAGCAGCCGCGCCACCGCAGGGCGTACGTCGTCGGGCGCGGACACGACGTCGACGGCGTAGGCCGCTCCGTCGGGGAGCGCGGGCCAGTGGCGGTCGGCGGCCGGTGCGCCGCCGAGCAGCATCCCGGCGCGACCGAGGTCGTCGTGCTTGAGGTGGGCGATCGCCTCGACGGCCGAGGCGGCGTCGGAGACGACGACCGCGTCGGCGGCGGCACCGAGCGCGGCGGCGACCGCGGTCTCGTAGCCGTGGTCGACGTCGAGGAGCGCGGCCACCGAACCGAGCAGGCCGCCGACCTCGTCGGTCGCGGCGAGCAGCGCACCCGCGCCGTCCTTGCGGTTGAGGCCGATCTCGAGCGCGTCGCGACGCGCCACGAGGCCGGCGCGCTCGCGCTCGGCCCGCTGGGCGTCCTCACGGGCCCGGGCGAGCTGTTCGTCGATCTCGTCGAGGTCCGCCACGGCGTCCTCGTGCTCGGAGTCGAGGCCCTCCTCGCCGGCGTCGAGCCCGGCGACCCGGGTCTCGAGCGCGGTGAAGTCGCGCTGCGCCCGCTCCGCGCGAGTCACGGCCTCCTCGCGGGCGTCGGTGAGCCGCTGGATCTCGGCGTCGGCAGCCTCGGAGCGGGACGTCAGGGCGTTGACCTGGCCGGTGAGCCGCGCCAGCCCCTCGCGCCGGTCGGCGGCTGCTCGCTGGAGCCCCGCGATGCGCTTGTCCTCCTCGGCAGCGGCCTCCTCGGCCGCGCGCTTGGCGACCACGGCGGCGTCGAGGTCCGCGCGCTGATGCTCGACCTGCTCGGCGATCTCGGCCTCCTGGCGGCGCACGCGCTCGGCCTGGGCCTCGAGGTCGTCGGGGTCGCGGCCGGAGTCGACCGTGTCGCCCTCGGCGGCGCCCGCCGCGTTGCGGATCCGCTCGTCGGCCAGGGACGCGGTGCCGCGCAGCCGCTCCTTGAGCCCGGACAGGGCGAACCAGGTCTCCTGCGCCGCGGCCAGGCGGGGCAGGTCGTCACGCAGGGTGGCCTCGAGCCGGGACTCCCGCTCGCGCCCGGCGGCGACCTGCGCCTCGACCTCCTCGCGCCGCTGCACGAGCAGCGACTCGTCGGCCATCTCGGACTCGAGCGCCGTGCGCGCGGTGACGAGGTCGTCGGCGAGGAGGCGGGCGCGGGCGTCGCGCACGTCGGCCTGCACCGTCTGCGCCTGCCGGGCGACCTCGGCCTGCCGGCCGAGCGGCTTGAGCTGGCGACGGATCTCGGAGAGCAGGTCTGCGAGGCGGGTCAGGTTGCCGTCGGTGGCGTCGAGCTTGCGGAGCGCCTTCTCCTTGCGCTTGCGGTGCTTGAGGACGCCGGCGGCCTCCTCGATGAAGCCGCGGCGGTCCTCGGGGGTGGCGTGCAGGATCGAGTCGAGCTGTCCCTGCCCGACGATCACGTGCATCTCGCGGCCGATGCCGGAGTCGCTGAGCAGCTCCTGCACGTCGAGCAGCCGGCACCCGGTGCCGTTGATGGCGTACTCCGAGCCGCCGTTGCGGAACATCGTGCGGCTGATCGTGACCTCGGCGTAGTCGATCGGCAGCGCGCCGTCGGAGTTGTCGATGGTCAGCTGCACCTCGGCGCGGCCCAGCGGAGGGCGGCCGGACGTGCCGGCGAAGATGACGTCCTCCATCTTGCCGCCGCGCAGGCTCTTGGCGCCCTGCTCGCCCATCACCCAGGCGAGGGCGTCGACGACGTTGGACTTGCCCGATCCGTTGGGACCGACGATGCAGGTGATGCCCGGCTCGAGCTGCATGGTCGTCGAGGACGCGAAGGACTTGAACCCCTTGAGGGTCAGGCTCTTCAGGTACAACGCGGGCTCCTCACCGGGTCGAGACGGCCACTGACAACTGGGGAAGCTCAGCGCGGCTCACCCTACGACACCCGCCGCCGCTCGCGGCCGTTGCACGCGGCGTGGCACCGGGCCATGCTGGGGCGATGCGGAGCCCGCTCATCCCCCTTGCCGCGGCCCTGGCCGTCCTCGCCGCGCTCCTCGCGCCGTCACCGTCAGTCGCCGCTCCGGCACCGCCCGAGCGGCTGACCCGGGCGCACCTCCTCACGCTCGAGGACCACGTCGTCGTCTACCCCGACATGCGCGATCCGCTGCGGACCGTGATGCGGTCCCCCGTCTTCGCGCCGCGGGGATGCGAGGACCAAGGCATCGCGGTCCGCGGCAGCAGCGCGATCGAGGGCAGCGTCTCGCCCGACGGCCGGCGCCGCTCGGTGTCGCTCATCGACCAGAACCTCGTCCGGTTCGACTCGGTGCGCAAGGCCCGCGCCCTCCTGCAGCGCTACCGCGACTTCAGCAAGCGCTGCGTGGGCGATGTCGACACCGACGACGGTGAGGGCGGCGACGTCCGCCTCAAGAACCGCGCGTGGTTCCCGCCGCTCGTCGGTGACGAGTCAGCCGGGATGCTGATCGGGTGGTTCCAGTCGGACTTCGCCGACTGGCGGCGGGTGCTGGTGGTGCGGACGGGCCGCACGGTCTCGGTCCTGGACGTCGGCTTCACCGACGTACGCCCGCCCATGCGCGGCGTGCTGGCGCTCGGTCGGCTGGCGGTCGCGCGGCTGGACTGAGCCCCCTCGGCGAGGTCAGAGGTCGCGGCGCATCTGCTGCGCCGTGACGGCGTAGCCGAGCGAGTCGTAGAGCCGGATCGCCGCGGTGTTGTGCCCGAAGACGTTGAGGGCGATCGTCGTGGCGCCAAGGTCGCGCGCCTGCTCGTGCAGCGCCTCCATCAGCTGGCGGCCCAGTCCCTGACCACGTCGGTCGGCGTCGAGGTGCACGTCGTAGACCCAGGCCGACACCGCGGAGGTCTTGCGGCGCAGCTCGAGCCAGCCCAGGCCGACCGCCTCGTCGCCGACGTGGGCTGTCCACAGGTGCATGCCCGGGCTGGTCAGCCCGTCGGGAAGCAGCTCGGCGAACTCCCCCTCGGCGGTGGCGACGGCGTCAGCGTCGTCCAGGCCGCGCGCCTCGGCGATCTCGCGGGCGTAGTCCTGCACCGACCGCGCGCGGTAGGAGTCGTACTCCTGCTGCGTCATCGGACGCAGCCCCAGGCCGTCAGGCACGACCCAGGACGTCCCGCAGCGCCGCGAGCACGAGCAGCACGGCGTCGGGGCGGGCGTTGCGGCCCATCAGGCCGATGCGCCACACGGTGGCGGCGTAGGCCCCCGCGCCCGCGCCGATCTCGATGCCGTGGCGGTCGAGCAGCTGCTTGCGGACGGCCGCGGAGTCGACGCCGTCAGGCACGTTGACCGTCGTGAGCTCCGGCAGCCGGCTGCCCTCGGCGGCGAACAGCTCGAGGCCCATCTCCTGGAGCCCCGCCTGCAGCGCGTCGCCGGCCTCCTGGTGGCGCGTCCACACGGCCTCGAGCCCCTCCTCGAGGATCCGGCTGAGACCGCCGTGGAGGCTGGCGACCATCGCCGTGGGTGCGGTGTGGTGGTAGGTCCGCTGGCCGCCCTTGACGCCGGCCTCGCCGACGTAGCCGCCGAGCATGCCGAGGTCGAGGTACCACGAGCGCGGCGTCTCGACGCGGCGCTCGAAGGCGCGGTCGTTGATGGTGAACGGCGCCAGGCCGGGGGCGACGCCGAGGCACTTCTGGGTGCCGGCGTAGCCGATGTCGACGCCCCAGTCGTCGGCGCGCAGCTCGATGCCGCCGATCGAGGTCACGGCGTCTGTGAGAAGAAGGGCGTCACCCTTCCCGGCCCCCAGCGCGGCGATGTCGGAGCGGACGCCGGTCGAGGTCTCGGCATGGACCGCGGCGATGATCGCGGGCGACGGGTGCGCGGAGAGCACGCGGTCGATGTCGACCGGCTGCCCCCAGTCGTGCTCGACCGCGACGACCTCGGCGCCGCACCGGGCCGCGACGTCGGTCATGCGCTGACCGAAGAGCCCGTTGACCGCGACCACGACGACGTCGCCGGGGTGCACGGTGTTGACGAACGCCGCCTCCATGCCGGCCGAGCCGGTCGCGCTGAGCGGCAGCGTGCGGGCGTTGTCGGTGCCCCAGACGGTGCGGAGCATGTCGCATGTCTCGTCCATGATCCGGAGGAACTCCGGGTCGAGGTGCCCGAGCAGCGGCTCGGCGAGTGCACGCGTGGCCTCCGGGTAGGGGTTGGAGGGACCGGGACCGAAGAGGTGGCGCTCGCGGATCATGGCACCGACGTTAGACGACCACCCCGGCAGCTCGCGGCTTCACAGGACAGCACCGGGGTTGAGGATGCCGGCCGGGTCGAGGGCGTCCTTGATCCGCCGCGACAGCGCCATCACGTCCTCGCCGAGCTGGTCGGGCAGCGCCGCCTTCTTGGTGCGCCCCACCCCGTGCTCGCCGGTGATGGTCCCGCCGAGGCGGATCGCCGCCTGGAGGATGTCGTCGAACGCGGCGCGGGCCCGGCGCTCGGAGTCCGCGTCGGCGGCGTCGTAGACGATGATCGGGTGGGTGTTGCCGTCGCCCGCGTGGGCGACGGTGGGGATCTCGACGTCGTGGCGCTCGGCGATCTCCGCGACCGCGGCGAGGAGGTCGGGCAGCAGCGGCACCGCGGCGCCGACGTCCTCCAGCAGCAGGCTGCCGCGCGCCTCCACGGCAGGGAAGGCCATCCGCCGGGCCTCGACGAACATCTCGCCCTCGGCCGGGTCGTCGGTGACCACGACCTCGGTCGCACCGGCGGCCACGCAGGCCGCCTCGACGGTGGCGATCTCCGCGGTCCTGGCATCGCCCGGTGCGTCGGACTGGGCGACCAGCAGCGCGCCGGCCGTGCGGTCGAGGCCGCGCGGGCTGAAGTCCTCGACGGCGTTGATGGTGGCCCGGTCCATCAGCTCCATCATCGAGGGCCGCAGCGAGCGTCGTACGACGACGACCGCCTCGGCCGCGGCCACCACCGACGGGAACGACGCCACCAGCGTCGCGGGCGGGAGCGGCAGCGGCACCAGCCGCAGGATCGCCCTGGTGACGATGCCGAGCGTGCCCTCGGACCCGACGAACAGCTTGAGCAGCGAGAACCCGGCGACGTCCTTGATCCGCTTGCCGCCTAGCGTGATGAGGGTGCCGTCGGCGAGGACGACGTCGAGGCCGAGGACGTAGTCGGTGGTGACGCCGTACTTCACGCAGCACAGGCCGCCGGCGTTGGTGGCGACGTTGCCGCCGATCGAGCAGATCTCGTAGGACGACGGGTCCGGCGGGTACCAGAGGCCGTGCTCGCGCGACGCGGCCTTCACCTCGGCGTTGAAGGCGCCAGGCTCGACGACGGCGACCTGGCAGCTGGTGTCGATCTCGATCGCGCGCATCCGCTCGAGGCTGAGCACGATGCCGCCGTCGACGGCGCTGGCGCCGCCCGAGAGACCGGACCCGGCCCCGCGCGGCACGACCGGTACGCCGTGCCGGGCCGCCCAGCGGACCGCGACCTGCACCTGCTCGGCGTCCTCGACGCGGACCACCGCCACCGGGGTGCCGGCGCCGACGTCGCGCGACCAGTCGTGGCGGTAGGTCTCGACGGTCGCGGGGTCCGTCGCGACGACACCGGCGGGCAGGGACTCCACGAGCTCTGCGAGGGCATCCACGTGCCCATCGTGGCACGGGGTGCGGGGCGCCGGCCGGGTGACGACCTAGGGTCGGCAGGCATGAGAGCCGCACGCCGTGCCCGGATCGTGGGGGACGCCGACCTCCGACAGGGGCGTTGCCTCGAGATCGGTCCACTGGCCAACCCCGTCGTCCGCGCCGAGGTGGCCGACGTCCGCTACGTCGACGTCGTCGACCGGACCGGGCTGGTCGCCCACTACGAGGGCAACCCGGCCGTCGACCCCGACGCGATCCCCGAGCAGCACTTCTGGCTCACCCGGCCCGACGGAACCGTGTCGACGCTCGCCGAGGCGGTCGCGGCCGACGCGCCCTACCAGCACGTGGTGGCCAGCCACGTCATCGAGCACGTGCCCGACATGGTCGGCTGGCTGCGCGACGTCGCCCAGGTGCTCACCTGGGACGGCGCCCTGCTCCTGGCCGTCCCGGACCGCCGCTACTGCTTCGACGTGCACCGCACCCCGGCGACCGTGGGCCAGGTGGTGCAGGCGCACCTGGACGGCGACCGCACGCCGTCGATCCGCGCGGTGCTCGACCACTTCATGCGGGCCGTCGACTACTCCGCCGAGCAGGCATGGGCCGGGGAGGAGCCCCCGACGCAGGGGTCGCACCCGATCGACGACGTGCGCCGGCACGTCGCCCGGCAACAGGCCGGCGACTATGTCGACTGCCACGTCTGGCCCCTGACGCCGCAGGTCTTCGCCGGCCTGCTGGACGACCTGCTCGCCCTCGGCCACGTCGACTTCGCCGTCGAGCGGATCACGGCGACGCGGGTGGGCGACCAGGAGTTCTACGCGACCCTGCGACGGCTCGACCGCCGGCGCGAACCGGCGGTGGCCACCGAGGAGGCGCGAGCCGCCCTCGCACGACTCCGGGCCGAGCTCCCGGACGAGTCGCCGTCGCCGCAGTCCGGCGACGCGGACCTGGTGCCGGCCCACGTCGTCGCCGACCTCGAGCAACAGCTCGCGGAGACGCGAGAACGTCTCGCGAAGGTGCGGTCGGCCCGCGACCGGGCACGCCGCGAGCGCGACCGGGCGCGTGCCGGGGCGACGGAGCCGGCCCCACGGGACGGCACCGGTCTGGTGGCTCGGCTGGGACGCCGGCTGCGGTCCTGACGTCGCTCCGGAGCCGTCGTACGCCGGTCAGGCGGTCGCGGTCGCGGGCTCGTCGGCGTGGGCGATGCTCGGCAAGCGCGACCACACGAGCGCGAGGGTGAGGCCCGAACCGACGAAGGCGAACCAGAACGGCGCGGCCAGCCCCCAGTGCTGGGCGATCACGCCGCCGATGCCCTGCCCGATGACCATCCCGCCGAAGACGAAGATCAGGTAGACCGAGCCCACCCGGCCCTGGAACTCCATCGGCACGGCCCGCTGCCGCACGACCTGCGAGACGTTGAACCACACGAACGCGTAGGCGCCGAAGCCGAACATGATCAGCAGGGCGACCCACGGAACGGTGGTGAGCGCCAGCGCCAGGTGCATGAGGACCTCCAGGAGGAGGCAGGTCTTCATCAGCGTCGCGAGGTCGAAGCGGCGCTCGAGGCGACCGTAGAGGAACGTGCCGACCATCCCGCCGAGCGCCGAGGCGGTGGTCAGCAGGCCGAAGCCCACCTCCCCCATGTGCACCCGGTCGAGGGACCAGAGCACGAGGATCGACCACGCGGCGCCCCAGGTGATGTTGAAGGTCAGGATGACGATGGCCAGGGTGCGGATCGCCGCGTGCCCCCAGAGCCACCGGATCCCCTCGACGATGTCCTGGCGCACGTGGGTGTCCACCGAGTCGCGCACCTGGTCGCGGGTCGAGCCGATGCGCGACACCAGGACCACGCCGAGCAGGACGCAGACGAGCTGGCTGACGAACGGCCACACCATCCCGGCAGCGAACAGGAACGCCCCGACCGGCGGTCCGACGAGCTGGTTGGCCGTCAGGAGACCGGCCTGCATCCGGGAGTTCGCGATGCCGAGGTCGGCCTTGTCGACGAACATCGGGGTGAGCGTGCTCGAGGTCGAGTCGGCGAACACCTCGGCCACTCCCAGCGCGAAGACCGAGACCAGCACGACCGTGATGGACACGTGACCGGTGGCGATCGAGGCGCAGAGCAGCGCGAGGACGACGGTGCGCACGAGGTTCGCGGTCACCACGACCGTACGCCGGTCGAGGCGGTCGGCCATGGCGCCCGCGTGCAGCCCGATCAGCAGCCACGGCAGCCCGCGCAGCAGACCGGCCATCGCGACCAGGCGTGCGTCGTCGGTCTGCGAGGCGACGAGCAGCGGCCCGGCCGCCATCGCGACCCCGTCGCCGATGTTGGTCGTCCACGACGAGACGAGCAGCCACCGGAATCGCCGGCCGAGGCGTGCCGGCAGGACGGTCTCGACGAAGCGGCTCACAAGCGCGAGACCCTACGCCGGGGGTCGGCGGGGTGCAGCAGGTTTTCGGTGACGTGACGCGGGTCGCGTCAGGCGGGCTGGAGGTCCTCCACCTTCAGCTCGTCACGAGCGGCCGCGGCCAAGCGGTCGTTCTCGGCCTGCAGCCGGAGGACGAGCGACTCGAGGTCCCCGACCCGGCGGCGGAGCCGGCTGTTCTCGACTGCCAGGACCGAGGCGGTCCGTACGTCGTTGTTCACATGACCCATCAGCGCCTTCGCCATGGGGTGCCTTTCCAGAAGGGGGTACTGGACCGCGTAGCGGCCGTCTCCAAGCGTCCCACCGAGGTGGCGGCCGGTCAACGCCTACCGGCGCGCCGTGCACGCGGCGGCCGCTGGCAGGTCGGGCAGAAGAAGGACGAGCGGTTCATGAAGGCCACGCGGCGGATGGGGGTGCCGCAGCGTCGGCACGGCTCCCCCTCCTGGCCGTAGGCGTCGAGGGAGCGGTCGAAGTAGCCGGACTCGCCGTTGACGTTGACGTAGAGGGCGTCGAAGGACGTGCCGCCCTGCGCGAGCGCCTGGCCCATCACGTCGCGGACGTGGCCGAGCAGGTCGCGCAGCACCGGACCGGTGAGCCGGTCCCCCGGCCGCTCGCCGTGCAGCCGGGCGCGCCACAGCGCCTCGTCGGCATAGATGTTGCCCACGCCCGAGACGAGGCCCTGGTCGAGCAGCAGCCGCTTGATCGCGGACGTACGACGCCGCGCGCGGCGCACGAACTCGTCGTCATCGAAGTCCGGGTCGATCGGGTCGCGGGCGATGTGCACGATCTCGGACGGCAGCTCGGCCCCGCCCGCCGAGACCACGAGGCCGCCGAACATGCGCTGGTCGACGAAGCGCATCTCGAGGGGTCTGGTGCCGGGCGCCGGGGCGCCCTCGACCAGGGGTGCGGGGGCGGCGAGCGTGAACCGGACCCGCAGGTGGCGCTCGTCGAGCGCACCCGGCTCGTGGAGGAGCATCTGCCCGCTCATGCCGAGGTGGCCCAGCAGTGCGTCACCGTTGGCGAGGGCGAGCCAGAAGTACTTGCCGCGACGGCGGACGGCCTCGATGCGCTGGCCCGTCAGGGCGGCGGCGAAGCCGGTCGGCCCGCGGTGGTCGCGGCGCACAGGCCGCGGGTGGAGCACCTCGACGGCCTCGATGGTCGCGCCGACGACGTGACGCTCGAGGCCGGCGCGGACGACCTCGACCTCGGGGAGCTCGGGCACGTCTCAGGCGTCGGGGCCGGTGGCCGTGGCCGGTGCCACGGCAGGCGCGGGAACGGCCTCCGGCACGGGCTGGCCGTTGGCGTGGGCAGCCTTGATCTCGCGGTAGGCGGTCTCGGCGGCGCCCTGCTCGGCCTCCTTCTTGGAGCGGCCGGTGCCGTTGCCGAGGAGCTGCTGGCCGACGCGCACGCGCGCGACGAAGGTCTTCATGTGGTCGGGGCCGTCGTCCTCGATGAGGTACTCGGGGACGCCCAGCCCGAGGTCGGCCGAGAGCTCCTGCAGCGAGGTCTTCCAGTCGAGGCCGGCGCCCATGGACGCCGCGGCCTCCATCACCGGGTCGAAGAGGAGGTGGACGACCTTGGCGGCCTCGTCGATGCCACCGCTGAGGTGGATCGCCCCGATGACCGCCTCGACGGTGTCGGACAGGATCGAGGCCTTGTCGCGGCCGCCGGTGGTCTCCTCGCCGCGACCGAGCTTGATGTGCTGGCCGAGCCCGATCTGCCGGGCCACGTCGGCGAGGGCGCGCGCGTTGACCACCGCGGCCCGCAGCTTGGCCAGGCGGCCCTCGCTGAAGTCCGGGTGGACGCGGTAGAGCGTCTCCGTGACCACGACCCCGAGCACGGAGTCCCCGAGGAACTCCAGGCGCTCGTTGGTCGGGAGCTGCCCGTTCTCGTAGGCGAACGAGCGGTGGGTCAGGGCACGCTGCAGCAGCTCGGGATCCAGGACCGGATCACCGAGCGCTGCGCGGAGCTCGTCGGTGGTCAGAGGACCTGGCGACGGTCGGCCTTGGCGCCGTACTGGCCGCACTGGCCGCACGCGCGGTGCGGGAGGTGCTTGGCGCCGCAGGCGGGGTTGGCGCACGTCGCGAGGGTCGGCGCGACGGCCTTCCACTGCGAACGGCGGTGACGCGTGTTGCTGCGCGACATCTTCCGCTTCGGAACAGCCATGGTGGTCTCCTACTAACGTGTGGCTTGCTTGCTTCTCCGCCGGGGATTTCCGGTGGAGTTCAGTTCTGGGTGTCCTGCTGTTTCGGTGCTGGGTCTGCTGCCGTGTCCGGCCTGAGCTGCTGGAGCCCTGCCCAGCGCGGGTCGATCGCCGCGTCGTGCGCGTGGTCCGGGTCGTCCGCGAGTCGCGCACCGCACTCGGTGCACAATCCCGGGCAATCGTCCATGCACAGCGGCTGGAACGGTAGTGCGAGCACCACCGCGTCCCGCAGCAGGGGCTCGAGGTCGAGCAGGTCGTCCTCGAGCCGGCTGGTCTCGTCGTCGAGGTCGCGGTCGTCGTGCTCCGCGGCCTTGTCGTGCTGGTCGGGGTAGACGTAGAGCTCCTGCAGCGTCACGTGGATCTCGTCCTCGATCTGCTGCAGGCAGCGTACGCACTCCCCCTCGAGCGCGGCCGTGGCCGTGCCCGTGAGCAGCACGCCCTCCATGACCGCCTCCAGCCGCAGGTCGAGCTCGACCGGCGATCCTTCGGGGACAGCGAGGACTTCGATGCCAAGTTCTGCTGGCGCCGGAACGGAGAGCTCGAGCTCACGCTGGGACCCCGGACGGCGGCCGAGCTCGCGCGTATCAAGCACAAGCGGCGCCTTCGGGTCCAGGCTGCTCACGTCGAACTCCCACATCTGGACACCAACACAACCTCGGAATCGTATCCGTCGCCCCACCGACGGGGCAAAACGAGTGACGGGTGGGGTCTCCCCCGGGGGGTCTGAGCGGGCCTCGGGCCCAGCGTCAGACGGCGTCAGGCCCGGCGCTCGGCGAGCCGCGCGACGAGCTGCTCGCGCACGGGCTCGGGGACCAGGCCGCGTACGTCGCCCCCGAGCGCCGCGACCTCCTTGATCAGGCTCGAGGAGACGAACGCGTTGCCGACGGCACCGGGGAGGAAGACGGTCTCGACCGCGGTGAGGTGCGAGTTCATCTGCGCCATCGGCAGCTCGTACTCGTAGTCGCCGGCACCGCGCAGACCCTTGACGATCGCCACGGCCTCGATCTCGCGGCAGAAGTCGACGATGAGGCCGTCGAAGCCGGACACGCGCACGTTGGCGATGCCCGAGGTGGCCTCGCGCAGCATCGCGATCCGTTCGTCGGGCGTGAACAGCCGGTTCTTGCTCATGTTGACGCCGACGGCGATGACGACCTCGTCGAAGAGCCTGGCGGCACGACCGACGATGTCGAGGTGGCCGTTGGTCACCGGGTCGAACGACCCGGGGCAGACAGCGCGACGCACGGGCGTCCTTCCTTCAGGCTGGGACTGGGGGCTCTGGTCCCGTCTCGGGATCAGGGGGCCGGGGTGGCGTGACCGTACCAAAGCGTGGTCTCGCCGTAGCGCCGCGTGCGGTCCTCCTCGAGGCCGGGCGGCCACGTGACGACGGTGCGCTTGGCCGCCCGTTCGACGACCACCAAGGCACCCGGCACGAGCCAGCCGTGGTCCACCAGCGCCAAAAGGTCGGCGTCGACGTCCTGGTCGGACATCGGGTAGGGCGGGTCGGCGAAGACCACGTCGTAGGGCGCGGCGGGCGGCGAGGCGAGGAACGACGCCACGGAGGTCGCGACCACCCGGGCGCGCGAGAAGCCGAGGGTGGCGGCGTTGCGGGCGATCAACGCCGCGGTGCGCCGGTCCTGCTCGACCATCGTCACGACACCGGCCCCCCGCGACCACGCCTCCAGCCCCACGGCGCCGGATCCGGCGTACAGGTCGAGGAAGCGCAGCCCGTCGAGCGATCCGGTGCGGGACTCGATCGCCGAGAACAACGCCTCGCGCACCCGGTCGCTCGTGGGACGGGTCGTCTGACCGCGCGGCGTCTCCAGACGGCGGCCCCCCGCCGTGCCCCCGATGATGCGAGTCATGTCCCCGTGGTCAGCCCTTCTCCATGAACTCCGACGCCGCGGAGCGCTCCACCTCGGCGACGACGTCGGCCAGGGCGGGCGCCTGTGCGAGCGCCGGATCCTCGGAGAGTAGCGCCTCCGCGGCGTTCCGGGCACGGACGATCGTCTTCTCGTCGCGCAATACCCGAAGTGTGACGAGACCTGAGCGGAAGCCCGACTGGTTGGCGCCCAGCACGTCGCCCTCGCGACGCTGCTCGAGGTCGACGCGGCTGAGCTCGAAGCCGTCGGTGGTCGCCGCCACGGCGTCGAGCCGCTCGCGGGCGGGCGTGCCGAGGTCGGCGTGGGAGACCAGCAGGCAGAGCCCGGGGAGGCCGCCCCGGCCGACACGACCGCGCAGCTGGTGGAGCTGCGAGACGCCGAACCGGTCGGCGTCGAGGAGCACCATCGTGGTGGCGTTGTGGACGTCGACCCCGACCTCGATGACCGTGGTCGACACGAGCACGTCGATGTCGCCGGCGGCGAAGGCACGCATCGTGCGGTCCTTGTCGTCGGGCGCCATGCGTCCGTGCAGGACGGCGGTGCGGAGCCCGGCGAGGGGGCCCGCCACCAGCTCGGCGTGGACGTCCTCCACGGCCGCGAGCGGGCGCCGGGGGGTGATGTCGGCGCCGTCCTCGTCGAAGTCGAGCTGGTCGGTCTCGCCCTCCTCCCCCGCGTCGCCCGAGATCCGCGGGCACACGACGTAGGCCTGGTGGCCCTGCTCGACCTCCTCCCGCACCCGCTGCCAGACGCGGTCGATCCACGTCGGCTGGTCGGCCAGCGGGACGACGTTGGTCTGGATGGGCGCCCGCCCGGCTGGCAGCTCGGCGAGGACGGACGTCTCGAGGTCGCCGAAGACGGTCATCGCGACGGTGCGCGGGATCGGGGTTGCGGTCATGACGAGCACGTGGGGCGGCGTGCCGGCCTTGTCGGTCAGAGCGGCACGCTGCTCCACGCCGAAGCGGTGCTGCTCGTCGACGACGACCAGGCCCAGGTCGGCGAACTCCACCTTGTCCTCGAGGAGGGCGTGGGTGCCGATGACGACGCCGGCCTCGCCGGTGACGATGCGCAGCATCGCCTCCTGACGGGCCGCCTTGCCCATCGAGCCCGTCAGCAGGACGACCTGGGTGGCGTCGGCGTCGCCGCCGAGCATGCCGCCCTGGGCGAGGTCGCCGAGCATCGCGGAGATCGAGCGGTGGTGCTGCTGGGCGAGCACCTCGGTCGGGGCGAGCAGCGCGGCCTGCCCCCCGGCGTCGACCACCTGGAGCATCGCGCGGAGTGCGACGAGCGTCTTGCCCGAGCCCACCTCGCCCTGCAGGAGGCGGTTCATCGGATGGTCCCCGCCCAGCTCGTCGGCGACCAGGTCGCCGATCTCGCGCTGACCACCGGTCAGCTCGAACGGCAGCCGCGCGTCGAAGGCGGCCAGCAGCCCGTCGTCGCGGCGGGTGCGGGCACGGGCTCCCTGGGCGCGGTGCGCCGCACGGCGCCGGGCGAGGACGAGCTGGAGCACCAGCGCCTCCTCGAAGCGGAAGCGCTTGAGAGCGGCGCCGACCTGCTTCCAGTCGTCGGGGGCGTGGACCCAGCGCAGCGCCTGCATGACGTCGAGCACCTCGAACCGCTCGCGCAGCTCGGGGGTGAGCACGTCGGGCACGCCGGTGACCAGGTCGAGCGCGGCGGCGACGACCTTCTGCAGGTCCCAGGAGTAGAGCTTGGCGGTGAGGGGGTAGATCGGGATGAGCTTGCTCATCGAGACCGCCTCGTCGCCGTCGAGGGCGAAGCCGTGGGGCTGCTCGAGCTGCCAGCTCCCGCGGTACTGCTTGACCTTGCCGGTGAAGATCGCCCGGCTGCCCGGACGGAACTCGGCCTCGTGGCGCTCGGCCAGGCTGGCGTAGGGGCTGAACAGCGTGATGGAGAAGTCGGGGCCGTCGGTGCGGACGCGCACCGTCGTACGGAACTGTCGGCGGTTGCCGCTGAAGAACGGGGCGCTCTCGCACGAGCGGATCTCGCCGACGATCGTCAGCTGGTCGCCGACGACGGGCGTGGCGACCTCGGTGAGCTCGGTGGCGGCGACGTAGCGACGGGGGAAGTGGCGCAGCAGGTCACCGACCGTCGTCAGTCCGAGGCCCTCCTCGGCGAGCTTGCGCTTCTTGTGGCTGTTGCCGAACACCACGCCGATCGGGCTGTCCGGGGTGATCGCGACCATGCGGAGATCCTGCCGGTCACTCGACGCTGACGAGCAGCGGGTAGCGCGGCTGGCCGCCGTCGTGGACGGCGACGTCGACGTGGGGATGGCGCCGCTCGACGTGGGCGGCGACCCGCTGGGCGAGGTCCACGCCGTCCTCGCCCGACACGATCGTCACCAGCTCGCCGCCACCGGCCAGGAGCCGCTCGAGCACGTCGGTGGCGACCTCCTCGAGGTCGGAGCCGACGACGGCGAAGTCGCCGGCGATCACGCCGAGCGCGTCGCCGGGCTCGCACGCACCGGCCATCGTGATCGCGCGGCGGGCGGCGACGGTGACGGCGCCGTGACGGGCGTGGCGGGCGGTCGCGGTCATCTCCCGGACGTCGGCGTCGAACGCGCGACCGGGCTCGTGCACGGAGACGGCGGCCAGGCCCTGCACCTGCGCCTGGGTCGGGATCACCTCGACGGAGACGTCGTGCTCGACCTCGGCCGTGCGGGCCGCGATCTCCGCGGCGCGCACGGTGTCGCCGTCGTTGGGGAGCACCACGACCTCGGCCGCACCGCAGCCGGTGATGGCCTCGAGCAGCTGGCCGGTGGACGGACGCTGCCCCGGCCCACCGGTCACCACGACCGCGCCCGCCGACTCGAACAGCGCGGCCAGGCCCGGACCCGCGGCGACCGCGACGACCTTGCGACCGACGCGGGTCGAGGCGCGGGTCGAGCCGGGCTGCGGGCCTGCGGCGACCTGGTCGGCGAAGTGGGTGACCCGGACGCGGTGCGGGCGACCGGCGGTGATCCCGGCCTCGATGGCGGCGCCGACGTCGTCGACGTGCACGTGGACGTTCCACAGGCCGTCGCCGCCGACCACGACGAGGCTGTCACCGAGCGTGGCGAGCGTCGCGCGGAGGTCGGCGACGTGCTGGTCGTCGGCGTCGAGGAGGTACATCACCTCGTAGCCCGGGCCGTCCTCGGTGAGGTCGTCGCCCGGGGGCGCTGCCGCGACCGGGATGAGGTGGGTGCCGATCGGCGCCGACCACGGCGTGGGCCGGCGCCCGGTGGCCGTCGTCTCGACCGCGTCGAGCACGACGCACAGGCCTCGGCCGCCGGCGTCGACGACCCCGGCCTGGGCCAGCACGGCGAGCTGCTCCGG
>NZ_JBFUMR010000033.1:0-57159 GCF_054049275.1 Nocardioides sp. P5_E3 | reverse complement strand
CCCGCCGAGACCGCGACCGAGGCGCCCGCCGAGACCGCGACCGAGGCGCCCGCCGAGACCGCGACCGAGGCGCCCGCCGAGGCCGAGGCCGCCACCGAGGCCCCCGCCGAGGCGCCCGCCGAGACCGAGGCCGCCGCCACCGAGGCGCCTGCCGAGGCCGAGGCCGACAAGAAGGACTGAGCAGGTCAGCCGGCCGCGGGCTCACGTCCGCGGCCGGCGCCCCGCGTCGTCCCACCCACCGCGGGCTCGCCTCGAGCCGGACCGCGAACCCCCTGGATCAAAGGAAGAAGGACCATGGCCAACTTCACCGCCGCCGACGTCAAGAAGCTCCGTGAGCTGACCCAGGCCGGGATGATGGACTGCAAGAAGGCGCTGACCGAGGCGGACGGCGACTTCGACAAGGCCGTCGAGCTGCTCCGCGTCAAGGGTGCCGCCAAGGCCGCCGCCCGCGGCGCCGAGCGTGAGACCGCTGCAGGCCTCGTCGCCACCTCCGGCAATGCCCTGGTCGAGCTCAAGAGCGAGACCGACTTCGTCGCCAAGAACGAGGACTTCATCGCCAAGGCGCAGCAGATCGCCGATGTCGCCGACTCCGTCAAGGCCGCCGACACCGCTGCCCTCAAGGCCGCCGAGCTCGACGGCAAGACCGTCGGCGAGGTCGTCGAGGACCTCGCCATCACCATCGGCGAGAAGATCGAGCTGGGCGAGGTCGCCTACTTCGACGGCACCACCGTCACCTACATGCACAAGCGTGCCGCCGACCTCCCGCCCGCCGTCGGCGTGCTGGTGGAGTTCGAGGGCGACGAGGCTGCCGCCCGCGCCGCCGCGATGCAGATCGCCGCGATGAAGGCCCAGTACCTCACCCGCGACGAGGTCCCGGCCGACGTCGTCGAGTCCGAGCGCTCCATCGCCGAGCAGAAGACCCGCGAGGAGGGCAAGCCCGAGCAGGCGATCGCCAAGATCGTCGAGGGTCGCCTCGGTGGGTTCTTCAAGGAGATCGTCCTGCTCGAGCAGGAGTCGGTCACCGAGTCGAAGAAGTCGGTCAAGGCCGTCCTCGACGAGGCCGGCACCACCGTGAAGCGGTTCGCCCGCTTCGAGGTCGGCGCCTGAGCCACGCCTCACCCGATCACCGACGAGGGGTCGTACGCCACACGGCGTACGGCCCCTCGTCGCACCTACGGTGGCGGTGCCCCACCCACCCTCGGGACGTCGGAAAGGTGGCTCAGCCACCGCTCGTACGACGCCTCCCGCCCGCGCGGACAGTCCGGTTTCGTCGGCCCCCGTCCGGTCCGGTAGGTTTCGGATGACCCACCCAGTTTGGCTGTGAAGGGATGCACGTGGCGTACAAGCGAGTCCTGCTCAAGCTCTCCGGTGAAGTGTTCGGCGGAGGTGCGGTGGGGTTGGACCTCGACGTCATCAATGCCACGGCCGGCGAGGTGGCCGAGGTCGCCAAGTCGGGCGTCCAGATCGCGATCGTCGTGGGCGGTGGCAACTTCTTCCGCGGCGCGGAGCTCCAGCACCGCGGCATGGAGCGTGCCCGCGCCGACTACATGGGCATGCTCGGCACGGTCATGAACTGCCTCGCGCTCCAGGACTTCATCGAGAAGCACGGCGTCGAGACGCGCGTGCAGACGGCCATCACGATGGGCCAGGTCGCCGAGCCCTACATCCCGCGCCGGGCCATCCGGCACATGGAGAAGGGTCGCGTCGTGATCTTCGGTGCCGGCGCCGGCATGCCGTTCTTCTCCACCGACACCGTCGCCGCCCAGCGTGCGCTGGAGACGCGCTGCGAGGTGATCCTGATGGGCAAGCAGGGCGTCGACGGGGTCTACGACTCCGACCCCAAGACCAACCCCGACGCGGTGAAGTTCGACCAGCTGAGCTACGACGAGTACCTCGCGCGCGACCTCAAGGTCGCCGACGCGACCGGCATCGCCATGGCCCGCGACAACCAGATGGACATCGTCTTCTTCAACCTCTCCACCCCGGGCACGATCGGGCGGGCGGTGCGGGGTGAGAAGATCGGCACGCTGGTGAGCAGCACGGCCTGACCGGCCCGCCCCACCTGCCTGCGCCACCAGCACCACGACGTACGAGGAGAGAGAGCAACCGTGATCAACGACGTCATGAACGATGCCGACGCCAAGATGGGCAAGTCCGTCGAGGCGACGCGCGAGGAGTTCGCCGCCATCCGGGCCGGCCGTGCCAACCCGGCGATGTTCGCCAAGATCACGGCCGACTACTACGGCACCCAGACCCCGCTGCAGCAGCTCGCCAGCTTCTCCTCGCAGGACGCCCGCACCATCCTCATCCAGCCCTTCGACATCGGCGCGATGGGCAACATCGAGCGGGCCATCCGCGACTCCGACCTCGGCGTCAACCCGGCCAACGACGGCAAGGTGCTGCGCTGCGTCTTCCCCGAGCTGACCGAGGAGCGCCGCAAGGAGTACATCAAGCTCGCCAAGTCGAAGGCCGAGGACGGCCGCGTCTCGGTGCGCAACGTGCGCCGCACCGCCAAGCAGGCCCTCGAGAAGCTCGAGAAGGACGGCGAGGTCGGCAAGGACGACGTCACGGGTGCGGAGAAGCGCCTCGACGCGGTCACCAAGACCCACACCGACAAGATCGACGAGCTCCTCAAGCACAAGGAAGCCGAGCTGCTCGAGGTCTGAGCCACCCTGCCGATGACCACTCCTGATCCTCCGGCGGCGCCCGCCCCCCAACCGAACGCACCCAAGGACCACGGTCGCGCCGGTCGAGACCTGCGGGCTGCCGTCATCTCGGCGGTCGTCCTCGTCGCGGCGATCCTGCTGTCGCTGCTGTTCTGGAAGCCCGCGTTCATGGGCATCGTGGCGGTCGCCGTCGTGGTCGCGGTCTGGGAGCTGCACCAGGGGCTGGCCGCCAAGGGCATCGACATCCCCGAGCAGCCCCTGATGCTCGGTGGCGTCGTGATGGTCGTTGTCGCCTACGTCTGGGGCGCACCGGCGCTGGTCACCGCCACCGCTGTCACCGCGCTGGTCATCATGCTGTGGCTGCTGAGGCGCGGCGTCGACGGCTACGTCATGAACGCCACCGCGTCGGTCTTCACCCTCATCTACGTGCCGTTCCTGGCGTCCTTCGTGGCGCTGCTGCTCGGTGAGGGCGGCACCGCCCCCGCATTCGGCCTCGACCTCGACGACCCGGGCGTCCGCGGCGTCATCACCTTCATCGCCATCACCATCGCCTCCGACACCGGCGGCTACATCGCCGGCGTCCTCTTCGGTCGCCACCCGATGGCCCGCGTGATCTCGCCCAAGAAGTCCTGGGAGGGCTTCGCCGGCTCGATGGTCGCCACCATCGCGGTCGGTGTCTGGCTGGTGACGTCGTTCCTCGGCGGCGACTGGTGGGTCGGCGTCCTCCTCGGGGTCATTGCCGCGGTGATGGCCACGCTGGGCGACCTCTGCGAGTCGGTCATGAAGCGCGACCTCGGCATCAAGGACATGAGCCAGGTGATCCCCGGCCACGGCGGCCTGATGGACCGGCTCGACTCGCTGCTGGCCACCGTCGCCCCGATCTGGCTGGTCCTCTACTACCTCGTCTTCTGACGAGCCCTGCGACCGGACGTCCCATGCGCCTGCTCGTCACCGGTGGCCGCACCGGCTACCTCGGGCGCTACGTCGTTGCGGCCGCGGCGGGCCACGAGGTCGTCGCCGTGGGGTCCGCGGACGCCGACGTGCGGGACGCTGCGGCGGTGGAGTCGCTGGTCGAGCGGCACCAGCCCGACGCGATCGTCCACACGGCGTACGTCCAGTCCGACCGGTCGGTCACCGCGGACGGTGCGGCCCACGTGGCGGGCGCGGCCGCCCGGCACGGCGCCCGGATGGTGCTGGTCTCCAGCGACGTGGTCTTCGGCGGCTCCGACCGCCCCTACGACGAGACAGCACCGACGGACCCCGTCTCGCCCTACGGCGAGGCCAAGGTCGCCGCGGAGCGCGCGGTCCTCGACACCTGTGACGACGCTGTCGTGGCGCGCACCTCGCTCATCCTGGGCGACGGCGCGTCGCAGCACGAGGAGCTCGTCCGACGACTGGCGGCCGGCGCCGACGGCGCCCTCTTCGAGGACGAGCGCCGCTGCCCGGTCCACGTGGAGGACCTCGCCCGCGCGCTCGTCGAGCTCGCCGAGGGCGACGCCCAGGGCGTCCTGCACGTGGCCGGGGCCGACGGCATGAGCCGGCACGAGCTCGGTCGGCTCATCGCGCGTCGCGACGGCCTCGACCCCGACGTGCTGCGAGCCACGACGCGGGCGGCGCTGGCCGTGCCGGGCCCCGTCGACGTACGCCTCGACTCCTCGCGCGCGGCGGCGCTGCTGTCGACCCGGCTGCGGGGAGCCCGGGAGTTCCTGGCCTGACCGCGGCGCCTGCCGCCCGGACGGACCTCCCTGCCACCGCGCGCCCCGCGCGATGCGTGGCGGCCGAGCGCCTAGGCTGGTGGTGTGGAGACGCAAGAGCAGCAGGCGCACGAGGCGTCGCAGGAACGCCACTTCGAGTGGTGGCACCACAGCCACCCCACGTTCGCGGGCATCACCGGCTTCTTCGCCGGGATGCTCTTCGTCACCGCCCTGCCGGGGGCGTTCGCAGGGCTGCTCCGCCTGCTGTTCGACCACGACACGTCCGAGCAGCTGTTCCCGTTCGTGCTCCTCGCGCTGGCCCTGCCGATCGCGATGCTGATCAAGCGCAAGACCCGGCGGTTCGCCCAGTTCATGTTCGTGGGCATGGTCGTCACCGCCCTGGTCGTGGGCGGCGTCGCCTCGCTGGTGCTCTACTTCATGGCCGACGCCTGACCCGTCCGACCCGCTGAATGGCCCCGTCGACCGTCGGGGTGGGAGAATCGGCGCGATGTCCGAATCCACGCACGAGCCCATCAAGACCCTGCCCCTCGTCTTCGACGAGCCGCGCGGGCGCAAGAAGCCGCCGCGCCACCTCGCCGACCTCGACGAGGCGGGCCGCAAGGCGCTGCTGGAGGAGATGGGGCTGCCGGGCTTCCGGGCCAAGCAGCTCTCCACCCACTACTTCGGCCGGCTCGTCGACGACCCTGCCGAGATGACCGACCTCCCGGCCGGCCAGCGCGACGACCTCGTC
Source organism: Nocardioides sp. P5_E3 (assembly GCF_054049275.1). Classification (NCBI taxonomy): domain Bacteria; kingdom Bacillati; phylum Actinomycetota; class Actinomycetes; order Propionibacteriales; family Nocardioidaceae; genus Nocardioides; species Nocardioides sp. P5_E3. The sequence goes on along the minus strand of NZ_JBFUMR010000033.1, from coordinate 52,048 downwards.
GCGGCGCTGCTGCCCCACCTGATGACGCCGCTCCGCACGCTCGAGGCCGACAAGGGCACCACCCGCAAGACGCTCTGGAAGCTCTTCGACGGCGCCCTCGTCGAGTCGGTCCTGATGCGCTACCCCGAGCGCGCCACCGTCTGCGTGTCCAGCCAGGCCGGCTGCGGCATGGCCTGCCCGTTCTGCGCCACCGGCATGGGCGGTCTGCAGCGCAACATGTCGACCGCCGAGATCGTCGAGCAGGTCGTGGCCGGGGCCCGGTCGATGGCGCGCGGCGAGGTCCCCGGCGGTCCCGGTCGCGTCTCCAACGTGGTCTTCATGGGCATGGGCGAGCCGCTCGCCAACTACAAGGCGGTCGTCGGGGCCGTACGTCGCCTCACCGATCCCTCGCCGGCGGGCCTCGGCATGAGCGCGCGCGGCATCACCGTCTCGACCGTGGGCCTCGTGCCCCGCATCCGCCAGCTCACCGACGAGGGCATCCCCGTCACGCTCGCGCTGAGCCTGCACGCACCCGACGACGAGCTGCGCAACGAGCTGGTGCCGATCAACACCCGCTTCTCGGTCGCCGAGACCGTCGAGGCAGCCTGGGACTACGCCCGCGTCACCAAGCGCCGGGTCTCCATCGAGTACGCCATGATGCGCGGCATCAACGACCAGGCCCACCGCGCCGACCTGCTCGGCGAGGTGCTCAACTCCTACGGCGACTGGGGCTGGGTACACGTCAACCTGATCCCGCTCAACCCGATCGAGGGCTCGAAGTGGACGGCGTCCGACCCGGCCGACGAGCGCGAGTTCGTCCGCCGGCTCGAGGCGAAGGGCATCCCGACGACCGTCCGCGACACCCGCGGGCGTGAGATCGACGGTGCCTGCGGCCAGCTCGCCGCCAAGGAGTAGGCCGAGGAGCAGCCCCAGCACCACCGCCGAGACGTCGCGGTCCGTTCACGTGTCGTCCGTCCGCGGCGGGTCGTGCGTTGCGGCGACCTTCCTAGCGTCCGGGGCATGGACCTGCTCGAGAGGCGGCGTCGCAGCCGCACCGTCCCGGCCACCGTCGTCCCCCTCGCGCCCGACCGACCGGCGCCTGCCCGCGCCGGGCGGCTCCGCGTGCTCGTCGTCACCGAGTCGTTCCTGCCCCAGGTCAACGGCGTCACCAACTCCGTGCGCCGGGTGCTGGAGCACCTGGCGGCCGAGGGGCACGAGGCCGAGCTGGTCGCGCCGACCGGCCCCGCGACGTACGCCGGCTTCCCGGTGACCCTCGCCCGGGGCGCCTGCCTGCCGTTCTACGCCGACTTCCGCATCGGGCTGGAGACCCGGCGCCGGCTGCGCGCCACCATGGAGCGGTTCCGGCCCGACGTCGTGCACATCGCCTCACCCGCCGCGCTCGGCCTGCAGGCGGCGCGGGCGGCGCGATCGCTCGGCATCCCCACGGTCGCGATCTACCAGACCGACCTGGTCGGCTTCGCGGAGCAGTACGGCGTCCCCGGTGGCGCGCGGGTGATGGGGGCGCTCACCCGACGGATCCACCAGGGGGTCGACCGCACGCTGGCGCCCTCCACCGCGAGCATCGCGCAGCTCGGTGGGCTCGGCGTGCACGCGGTCGCCCGCTGGCCACGCGGCGTGGACCAGGAGCTGTTCGCACCGGCGCGCCGCGACGAGGCCCTCCACGCCGAGCTCGCCCCGGACGGCAGCCTCCTCGTCGGGTACGTCGGCCGGCTGGCCGCGGAGAAGGAGCTGGAGCTGCTGGCCCACGTCGACCGGCTCCCGGGCGTGCGCCTCGTGCTCGTCGGCGGCGGGCCCGAGGAGGCCCGGCTCAGGGCGCTGCTTCCGGACGCGGCCTTCCTCGGCGTCCTCCACGGCGAGGAGCTCGCGCGCGCCCACGCCACGCTCGACGTCTTCGTGCACACCGGGCGCCACGAGACCTACTGCCAGTCGGCCCAGGAGGCGCTGGCCAGCGGGGTGCCCGTGGTCGCACCGCGGTCCGGCGGGCCGATCGACGTCGTGCCCGACGGCGTCGCCGGTCACCTCTACGATCCCGGCGACGCGGCAGACCTGGTGGCCCACGTCGAGCGGCTGGTGGCGCACCCCGTGCTCCGGCGCCGGATGGCAATCGCCGCCCGCCAGAGCGTGCAGGGCCGGACGTGGCAGGCGGTCAACGAGCTGCTGGTGGACCACTACCGCGACGTCAGCCGGACCTCCGTCACCCGTCGCCGCGCCGGCTGAGCGTCTCCCGCACGACCTGCACGGCCTCCTCGACGGTGTCGACGAGGTGCACGTGCGGCTCCATCGCCCGCCCGGCGGCCAGCGCCCGGAGCAGCGGCCACACCGGCAGCTCCTCGGTCCAGTAGCGCCGGCCGAGCAGCACCATCGGCGCGACGGCGCTCTGGCCGGCGTAGTAGTTCTCGCAGGCGTCCTGGAAGATCTCCTGCACGGTGCCACCGGCGCCCGGCAGGAAGACGATGCCCCCGGTGCACACCTCGAGCAGCAGCGCCTCGCGCGGCGCGTTGGCGAAGAACTTCGCGATCGCGGTGGCGAAGACGTTGGGCGGCTCGTGGCCGTAGTGCCACGTCGGGATGCCGAGCGACTCCCGGCCGCCCGAGGTCGCGCCCACGACGTCGAGAGCGACCCGCGCCCAGGCACCCACGTCCGGCCGGAACGACGGCACCGTCGCTAGGCGTCCCAGTGCGTCGTCGAGGCCGTCGGGCAGGAACGCGCCGAGGTTGGCCGCCTCCATGGCGCCCGGACCGCCACCCGTGGCCACGGTGAGGTGGTCGCCGAGCGCGTGCCCGAGGCGCGCTGCGGCGGAGTACGCCGGGCTGCCGCGCTCCAGCGCGTGACCGCCCATGACGCCGACCAGGTCACGTCCGGCCACCCACGCCGCCAGGGCCGTGTCGACGTGGTGGTCGTGCAGCGCCATCGCCAGGGTGTCCTCCGGGCTGGTGCCGCGCCGCGACCAGGCGTAGGTCCGCGCGTCGAGGGTGTCGTGGTAGCGCGGGGCGTCGTAGAGGTCGCCGGGGGAGTAGAGCGTGGACCGGTAGGTGTCGACCGGGATGCCGGGGATCTCGGGCAGCACGATCGCACCGGCACGACGTACGACGTCGTCGTCGCCGTCGGTGAAGTCGCAGCCGAGGAACAGCGCACCGCCGAGCGACCTCTCGAGCAGCGCTGCCCCGCGCTCGGTGAGGTCCAGCCCGACGACGCGCCACCCGGCGAGCGAGCGGGCGCCGGCGGCGAGCCTGCGGTCGAGGTCGGGGAGGCTCGTGACGTCGATGACACGTCCGTGGGAGTGCTTCACGGGGCCAACCTAGGCTGACCGCGGTCGTGCTCCAGCGATCCCCGGCTGACCGGGGATCGCTGAAGTTGTCAGGCCGTGCACGGGCCGACAACCTACGGAAGAGCCTGACAACCCCTGACGACGCCGGCGCCAGCCCGGCTCAGATCTCGGTACGGGTCCTGACGCGGCTTCGTTCCTCAGCCGCGGGACCACTCGATCTGGCCGGGCCCACGCGGCGACCTCGTGCCTCGGTCGCCGCTGCCCGGCTCAGAACGCGTGCGCCATGAGCTCGCCGAACAGCTCCTGGTCGTCGACCTCGAGCCCGCGCGAGCGGAACCAGGCGCACATGTTGGCGCAGTCGCGCATCAGGAAGTCCATGCCGCGCGGGTTGCCGACGAGGTCCACCATCTGCGGCAGGTCGATGATCACGAGCCGGTCGGCCGCAGCCAGGGTGTTGTACGGCGACAGGTCGCCGTGGACCAGCCCCGCCTGGACGAGCGTGATCAGCGCGTCGCGCAGCTGGTCGTAGTAGCCCTCGACCACCGAGCGCTCCGGGCGGACCTGGGCCACCCGCGGGGCGGTCTCGATCTCCCCGTCGACGGTCACGGTGATCCACTCCATCAGGATCTCGGTCTCGTCGATCTGCACCGGGTAGGGGACGGGCAGGCCGAGGTCCCAGCAGCGGCAGAGTGCGTTCCACTCCGAGACGGCCCACTCGCCGGCCGCGACCTGCTTGCCCCACGTGGACTTCCGCTTGAGGGCGCGGTTGTCGCGGGACCGCTTCATCGAGCGGCCCTCGGTGTAGGACGCGGCGCGGTGGAAGGTCCGGTGGTCGGTGTCGCGGTAGCGCTTGGCTGCCATCACGACGGCGTCGTCCGGACGGTGCGGGTCCTCGCGCTCGAGCAGGAAGACGTCGGCCTCCTTGCCGGTCTTGAGGACGCCGAGCTCGGTGTCGATGGCGCCGCTGGAGGTCACGACCCAGTCGGGGCGCGGTTCGGGGCCCTTCATGAGGGCTTCGAGGTCCTGCCAGCGGGACCAGCGTTGACCCTTGCCGAGCTCGTCGGCGTAGGTGTCGTAGGTGAAGACGAACGACTCGTCGATGCCCTCGAGGGGCGAACGGTCGTCAGGCCGGAGGAAGTCCTCCGGGATGCGGTGAGTCAAGGTAGGTGCTCCGTTGGTGCGAGAGGTGGTCGGCGGACAGGCCGAGGACAGCGATGGACATGTCACGGCTCCTCTCGTCTCACGTGCACCGGCGTGCGGGTCGGCACGTGGTGGACGCACTCACACTCGCGGCGCGTCGCCCCCATGGTCGCTGGCCATGCGCGGCACCGCAACGCAATTAAGGGCGCTAGGTTCGGACGGTGACCACGCGACCGATCCACCGACCCGTCCTGTCCGCAGCCCTCGCGACGGCGGTGGCCGCCGGCCTGGCCGTCGGGGCGGGTGGTGCCACAGCGAGCGCCGGGGCCGCCACGGCGCCCGTCGACGGGGCGTCCGGCATCGGCGACCCCTACTGGCCGCTCGACGGCAACGGCGGCATCGACGTGTCGACGTACAAGATCGACAACCGCTACGCGCTGGAGTCCAAGCAGCTCAGCGGCACCACGAAGGTCAGGCTCACCGCGACCGAGGACCTCGCGAGCTTCTCGCTCGACTTCCTGCTGAAGGTGTCGAAGGTGACCGTCGACGGCGAGAAGGCGAGCTTCGACAAGACCGACGGCGGGCACGAGCTGCGGATCACCCCGGCGCAGCCGCTGGCGGCCGGCAGCAAGCACACCGTTGAGGTGGCGTACGACGACCACCCGGCGCGGTACTCCTACGCCGGGGAGCGCAACTGGCTGGCCAGTGAGACCGAGGTCGTCGCCATGAACGAGCCGCACATGGCGCCCTGGTGGTTCCCCGCCAACGACCACCCGCTCGACAAGGCGATCGTCGACGTAAAGATCACGGTCCCCAACGGCCGCGAGGTCGTCTCCAACGGCAAGCTGCGCGGCCGCAAGGTCGGCAAGCGCTCGACGCAGTGGCACTGGAGCGCCGACGAGCCGATGGTGCCCTACCTCGCGTTCTTCGCCGCCGGCGACTTCGCGATCGAGAAGGGCAAGCACCGCGGCCTGCCGTGGCTCGTCGCGGTCTCGAAGCAGCTGGGCGAGCGCGACCAGGCGGCCAGCATGCGGTTGATGAAGAAGACCCCGGCGGTCATCGCCGGCCTCGAGAAGGACCTCGGCGACTACCCGTTCTCGGTCGTCGGCGGCATCACGACCGGCCTCAACCCGGGTTTCGCGCTGGAGAACCAGACCCGGCCCACCTACCCGGCGGTCGGCGGCAGCGCCACGAGCCTCATCGTCCACGAGCTCGCGCACCAGTGGTTCGGCGACGACATCGCCGTCGAGCAGTGGTCCGACATCTGGCTCAACGAGGGCTTCGCCACCTTCATGGAGTGGCGCTGGGCCGAGGAGCACGGTGGCCGCTCCGCCGACACCATCTTCCGCCACTACTACGCCAACGTCGACGCGGGCTCCGCCTTCTGGAAGGTCGCGGTCGACGACCCGGGTGCGGCCAAGGTGTTCGACGGCGCGGTCTACGGTCGCGGCGCGATGGCGCTGCAGGCCCTGCGCAACCGGGTCGGGGACGAGGCCTTCTGGCGGGTCGTGCGCACCTGGATCCACGAGCAGCGCGGGGGCAACGGATCCACCGCGGAGTTCGAGGAGGTGGCCGCCCGGGTGAGCGGGCAGGACCTCGGCTCGTTCTTCGACACCTGGCTCCGCACGCTCGCGAAGCCCGCCGCCACGGCCGCCAACGGGCTCGGCTGACGATGACCAGCCAGACGACCGGGGTGACGTGGTTCCGGCCGCCCGTCGACGGCCACCCCGGCCTCCTCAACGCCTGCTACAACGCGCTCGACATCCACGTCGTCCGCGGCCGCGCCGACGACGTCGCGGCGCACCTCGACGGCACGGAGCGCACCTTCGCGCGGCTGCTCACCGAGGTGGCTGCGTGCGCCGGGGTGCTGAGCGCCTTCGGCGTCGAGGCCGGTGACCAGGTGGCGCTCGGGGCCGTGCCGCAGGGGACCGGCGTCGTGACCGTGCTCGCGGCCGCCCGGGTGGGTGCCGTCGTGCAGTACGACGACTCGCCCGGCGCCACCGGGAAGGTCGTGGTCCGCGGCAGCTCCGACGGCGTCGTCCTGTCGGCCGACGGCGAGGACATCCCGTGGGACGTCGCGATGCGCGCCGGTCGTACCGACCCGGCCGGGTGCGCCGACGTACCCGGCGACGCGGTCCTCTCCCGCCACGGCGCCGACACGCTCACGGTCCTCGACGCCCTCGGCGCGTCGGACGACCAGAACCTGCCGGTGCCGACCGGGGCCACGCTCGTCGACGTCGGCGGCCTGAGGTTCTGGTCGTTCGACGCGCCGCAGGACTAGCGGCTCAGCGTCGCTTGCGCAGCCACTTGGCGAGCTCGTCGTACTCCCCGGACGCGTTGGCGTAGAGCGCGACGTTGCGCGCGGTCTCGACCCACGGGCCGATCGAGGGGCGGATCTCGGACAGGGCCTGGTCGAAGTCGGTCATCCCGATCATCCGCACCTGCCCGGAGCCGACCGACTCCATCAGGGCGTTCTCCGAGGCCGACTCGCACAGGTGGGCGAGGTCGGCGCCGCTGAAGCCCTCGGTCGCCTTGGCGAGGCGGCGGGTGTCGATGCGCTCCACGGGCCGGTCGCGCAGATGGGTGCGCAGGATCGCCTCGCGCGCCTCGCGGTCGGGGGGCAGCACCAGCAGGGTGCGGTCCAGCCGACCCGGGCGGCGCAGCGCGGGGTCGACGTCCCAGGGGTGGTTGGTCGCCGCGAGCACGAAGACGCCCTCGTTGTCCGACCCGACGCCGTCGAGCTCGGTGAGCAGCTGGTTGACCGTCGTCCGCGCCCCGGAGCTGCGGTTGAGGGAGCGCTTGCCGCCGATGGCGTCGAGCTCGTCGAGGAACAGCACGCAGGGCGCCGACGTGCGGGCGACCTCGAACAGCTCCTTGACGTTGCGCTCGCTCTGGCCGATGTACATGTCGAGCACGTCGGCGAGCGACACGTGGAGGAACGACGCCCCCAGCTCGCCGGCGACGGCCTTGGCGAGGAACGTCTTGCCGCAGCCGGGCGGCCCGTAGAGCAGCAGGCCGCCGCGCAGCGACTTGCCGTAGAGCGCCCGCAGCTCGGGGTTGCGCAGCGGCGCGAGGAAGCTCGCCTCCAGGCGCTTCTTGACGTCCGTCAGCCCGCCGACGTCGGCGAGCCGCACCCCGGCCGCCTCGACGTCGTACGCCGACGGGCCGGGGTCCTCGGTGGTGCCGTCGACGAACATCGGGCCCACCGTCTCGCCGAGGTCGGACTCGGCGGCGTGCCAGTCGAAGGTCGACGGCTTCGCCGGAGGCGCGTCACCCGACGCGTCCGGTGACTCCGACGGCTCGGTCGGAGCCGCTGCGGGATCCGCCGCGGTCGGAGCGGTGCCCATCGCCCGCGCCATCAGCTCGCGTGCCTGCGTCGAGGCCGGGTCCTTGGCGAGCGCGGTCGCGACGTGCTCGACCGCCTCGGCGCCGCGGTCGGCCTCGACGAGCAGGCCGGCCAGGTGCAGCCGCAGCGGCAGGTCGTCGGGGGCGGCGCGCACGGCGGCGGCCAGGCTCTCGATCAGGCGCTCGTCCACGGCCCCACCCTAGGAGAGCCGTCAGCGGCCGCGCACGAGGTTGACGAGCGCCATGACCACCCAGCCGACCACGCAGATGAAGCCGACCGTGCGGAGGACGCCGGCCAGGACGATCCCGGCGCCCGCGGCGACGGCGTACGGCGCGAAGGCCATCACGACCACGGCGACCGACAGCAGCGCGAGCAGGGCGAGGAGGTACTTGCCCTGCCACCGCGTGCGCCGGAACAGCCCGCGACCCCAGCTCCCGACGCCCCGCGGCAGGTCGCGGACCACGTGCCGCACGAGGACGACCACCACCGCGACGTACGCCGCTCCCGCGAGCGCCCGCGACCACCACGGGGCGCCGGTAACGAGCAGGATGCCGAGCACGATGGCGGCGGCGAACAGCGACCACATCACCCGCCTGCCGAGCAGGAGGAGCACCGTGTCGAGGTTGTCGCGGACCTGCTTCTGCTGGGGGTCGCTGCCCACGGCCCCCCGGAGCAGGCCGGCCGCCCGGCCGAGCCGCCCGCGATCCATCTCCGACGCCGCGAGGTTGTTCTGGGCGAGCGTGTGCTGCGGGTCGAGCGCCATCGCGTTGCGGAACGCCGCCTGCGCGCCCTCGTGGTTGCCGAGGGCGTCGAGGCAGAGACCGACCAGGTTGTGGGCGTCGGGGCTGTGCGGCGCCGCCTCCACCGCGCGCCGCGCCGCCTCGTAGGCGTCGCGGGTGCGGGGACGGCGCAGGCTCAGCAGCGCGCGGGCGTACTGGTAGTGCGAGGTGAAGTCGTGCGGCGCCAGCCGGAGGCCGGACTCGGCGGCCGCGACGGCTCCCGTCCCGTCGTTGCGGTCGCACAGCACGTCGACCAGCACGTGGTGGGCCCCGGCGTCCTCCGGGTCGAGGGCGAGGGCGCTGCGCACGACCTGCTCCGCCTCGGCGTGGCGGTCCTGGCGGTTGAGGGAGCGGGCCAGCCCGAGCAGGGCCCGGCCCGACCCGGGGTCACCGGTCAGCACGTCGCGGAAGCGCTGCTCCGCCTCGACGTCGCGGCGCAGGTCGAGGAGCTGCTCGGCGTGGGCGAGTGCCCGCCAGTCCGCCCCTCCGCTGTCCACGGGGCCCATCCTGACAAACTGCAGGGGTGACTGCCCGCGACATCGTGATCCTCGGCTCGACCGGGTCCATCGGCACCCAGGCGCTCGACCTCGTCCGCGCCCACCCGGACCGGTTCCGCGTGGTCGGCCTGACCGCCGGCGGGTCCAACCCCGAGCTGTTCGCGGCCCAGGTCTCGGAGTTCGCGCCGGCGTACTCCGGTCTGGGTGAGGAGGCGTCCACCGAGGCCGCCGGGCGACCGTGCGACGTCGTGCTCAACGGCATCACCGGAGCCGTCGGTCTCCGCCCCACCCTGGCCGCCCTCGACGCCGGCACCACGCTTGCCCTCGCCAACAAGGAGTCGCTCATCATCGGCGGCCCGCTGGTGAAGGAGCGCGCGCGACCGGGCCAGATCGTGCCGGTCGACTCCGAGCACAGTGCCATCGCCCAGAGCCTCCGTGCCGGCTCCGCCGAGGAGGTACGACGCCTCGTCCTCACCGCGTCCGGGGGCCCGTTCCGCGGTCGCACGGCCGAGGAGCTCGCCGACGTCACCCCGGAGCAGGCGCTCGCGCACCCCAACTTCGCGATGGGGCGGGTGATCACCACCAACTCCGCGACGCTCGTCAACAAGGGCCTCGAGGTCATCGAGGCGCACCTGCTCTTCGACATCCCCTTCGACCGCATCGACGTCGTCGTCCACCCGCAGCAGCTCATCCACTCGATGGTCGAGTTCGTCGACGGCGCGGTGGTGGCCCAGCTCGGCCTGCCCACCATGCTGGTCCCGATCTCCCTCGGGATGGGCTGGCCCGACCGCGTCCCCGACGCCGAGACGCCGATCGACTGGACCCGGGCCGCGGACTGGCGCTTCGAGCCCCTCGACGACGTGGTCTTCCCCGCCGTCACCCTGGCCCGGACCGCGGGGGAGCGCGGCGGCACGGCGCCCGCCGTCTACAACGCCGCCAACGAGGTCGCCGTCGACGCCTTCCACGACGGTCGGCTGCGCTTCCCCGACATCGTTTCCACGGTGGCACACGTCCTGGACCGTCACGACGTACCATCGAAGGAGCACCTCACCGTCGACGACGTCCTCGCCGCGGACTCCTGGGCGCGAGCCGAGGCCGCGGCCCTCATCTGACGCTTCCCCGACGTCACCGACGTCCCCACCCCGAGAAGGACCCCCACGCACATGTCCGCCCTGCTCTACACCCTGGGTGTCGTCGCCTTCGTCCTGGCGATCCTCGTCTCGATCGGGCTGCACGAGTTCGGGCACCTCGTGCCCGCGAAGAAGTTCGGCTGCAAGGTGCCCCAGTGGTTCATCGGCTTCGGCCCCACGGTGTGGAGCAAGCAGATCGGCGACACCGAGTACGGCGTCAAGGCGATCCCGCTCGGCGGCTACGTCAAGATCGTCGGGATGCTGCCCCCGGGCGCGGAGGACCTCGTCGAGGAGACGACGTACGACGAGGACGGCGAGGCGGTCCACAAGGTCCGCCGCTCCAACACGGGCATCTTCACCCAGCTGATCTCCGACGCCCGGGCCGCGGAGTGGGAGTACGTCAAGGAGCACGACACCGACCGGCTGTTCTACCGCCTCCCGTGGTGGAAGAAGGTGATCGTGATGGCGGGCGGACCGATGGTCAACATCGCCATCGCGTTCGGCCTGTTCGCCCTGCTCTTCGCGACCTACGGCAACCCCCGCGACGAGGTCGTCGAGCCCGTCGTCGCCGCCGTGCCCGCGTGCGTGGTGCCCGTCGAGGAGCAGGGCCGTGCCTGTGCCGCCGACGACCCGCCCACGCCTGCGAAGGAGGCCGGGCTCCGGGCCGGCGACGAGATCCTCAGCTTCAACGGCACGCCGTTCAGCGACTGGGACAGCTTCCAGTCGCAGATCCGCGCCAACGCCGACGGCGACGCCGTCATCGAGGTACGACGCGGCGACGAGCAGCTGACGCTGACCACCAACACCACCGTCACGCTGCGCCAGACGTCGATGGAGGACCAGACCCTCACCGAGGTGGGCTTCCTCGGCGTCCAGCCCGAGACCCGGCTCGAGACCGGCGGCGTCGTCTACACCGCCAACCAGATGGAGACGATGGCCGTCGAGACGGTCAAGGCCCTCGGCCAGCTGCCGGTCAAGGTCTACGAGGTCGGCCGCGCCATCGTCGGCCTGCAGGAGCGCGACCCCGAGAGCCCGGTGTCGATCGTGGGCGGCGGCCGCTTCGCGGGCGAGGCGGCGGCCAGCGAGGCCTTCCCTCTGACCGAGAAGGTCGTCACGCTGCTGTTCCTCATCGCCAGCTTCAACTTCTTCATCGGCATGTTCAACTTCGTGCCGCTGCTGCCGCTCGACGGCGGCCACATCGCCGGTGCGCTCTACGAGGGCCTCAAGCGTGGCATCGCCCGGCTCCTCGGCCGCCCCGACCCCGGGCACGTCGACGTCGCCAAGCTGCTGCCGGTGGCCTACGTCGTGGGGCTCGCCATGCTGGTCATGGGCGTGGTCCTCATCGTCGCCGACATCGTCGTACCCCTGCGCCTGAGCTGACCCGTCCCGCGCCCGGGTGGGTGGGCCGCAGGCAAAGGTTCACGCAACCGCCTGAGCGGGCGCGGTCGCTGTGGAATCCTGCGACGGGCGCCGTTGCCCGGGCGTGCGCGGGAGGCGTGCCCGAGCAGCGGTGTCGCGCTGCCCGGCCCGTACGATGAGTCCATGACTTCCGTCGGCCTGGGCATGCCCGCCCTCCCGCCCCCCGTCCTGGCCCCCCGCCGCAAGACCCGCCAGATCAAGGTGGGCTCGGTGGGCGTCGGCAGCGACTCCCCGATCTCGGTCCAGTCGATGACCACGACGCTGACCTCCGACGTCAACGCGACCCTCCAGCAGATCGCCGAGCTCACCGCCACGGGCTGCGACATCGTGCGTGTCGCGTGTCCGAGCCAGGACGACGCCGACGCGCTGCCGGAGATCGCACAGCACTCGCAGATCCCGGTCATCGCCGACATCCACTTCCAGCCGAAGTACGTCTACGCGGCCATCGACGCCGGCTGCGCGGCCGTCCGCGTCAACCCGGGCAACATCCGCAAGTTCGACGACCAGGTCAAGGAGATCGCGAAGGCCGCCAAGGACCGCGGCACCTCGATCCGCATCGGCGTCAACGCGGGCTCGCTCGACAAGCGCATCATGGACAAGTACGGCAAGGCCACCCCCGAGGCGCTCGTCGAGTCCGCGGTCTGGGAGGCCAGCCTCTTCGAGGAGCACGACTTCCACGACTTCAAGATCTCGGTCAAGCACAACGACCCGGTCGTGATGGTCCGGGCCTACGAGCTGCTGGCCGCGGCCGGCGACTGGCCGCTGCACCTCGGCGTCACCGAGGCCGGCCCCGCGTTCCAGGGCACCATCAAGTCCTCGGTCGCCTTCGGCCACCTGCTCAGCCAGGGCATCGGCGACACGATCCGCGTCTCGCTGTCCGCGCCGCCGGTGGAGGAGGTCAAGGTCGGCCTCCAGATCCTGGAGTCGCTGAACCTCAAGCCGCGCCGCCTCGAGATCGTCTCCTGCCCGTCCTGCGGCCGCGCCCAGGTCGACGTCTACAAGCTCGCCGAGGAGGTCACCGCCGGGCTCGACGGCCTGGAGGTGCCGCTCCGCGTCGCCGTCATGGGCTGCGTCGTCAACGGTCCCGGCGAGGCGCGCGAGGCCGACCTCGGCGTCGCCTCGGGCAACGGCAAGGGCCAGATCTTCGTCAAGGGCGAGGTCGTCAAGACCGTCCCCGAGTCCCAGATCGTCGAGACCCTGATCGAGGAGGCCATGCGCATCGCCGAGGGCATGGAGCCGGTCGAAGGCGCCGAGGCGAGCGTCAGCGTCTCCTGACGCCCCCGGGGCGCGACAGCGAGCGGCTCGCTCCCACTAGGCTCCAAGCGTGTTGAGGACCCGCGAGCAGGTGCGCGTGCTGAGCCCGGGTGACCGGGACGCCTTCATCGCGCTCGCGGAGCAGGACCCGGTCGTCAACGTGTTCGCCGACTACCGCGCCCGGCTCACCAACCTCGACGAGCGGTGGCTCGGCGGACAGGTGTGGGGACGGTTCGAGGGGGACCGCCTCGTCGCGGGCTGCCACCTCGGGGCCAACCTCGTCCCGGTGCAGTGCACGCGGGACGACGTGGGCGCCTTCGCCGACGTGGCGCTGCGACGGCGCAACACCGTCGGCACCATCGTCGGCCCCGCCGCCGTCGTGGCGGCGCTCTGGGAGCAGATCGAGCCGCGCTGGGCGACGCCGCGGGAGATCCGTCCGGACCAGCCGCACCTCGAGATGCGGCGGGTCCCGACCATCGCCGCCGACCCCGGCGTGCGGGTCACCACCCCGCAGGACCTCGAGCGGCTCTACCCCGCGTGCGTGGCGATGTACACCGAGGAGGTCGGCGTCTCGCCCGAGAACGACGCGGGTGGGGGAGACCTCTACCGCGCGCGGATCCAGCAGCTGATCGGCCGCGGCTGGTCGATGGCGAGCTTCGACGACCAGGGCGTGGTCTTCAAGGCCGAGATCGCCTGCGTGACGCCGTACGCCGCCCAGGTGCAGGGCGTGTGGGTACGCCCCGACCGTCGGGGCGAGGGGCTCTCGACGAGCGGCATGGCGGCCGTGGTCTCCCACGTCATCTCCGCCGGCGTGGCGCCCGTGGTCTCGCTCTACGTCAACGAGTGGAACACCGCCGCGCGGGCGGCCTACGCACGTGTCGGCTTCGAGCAGACGGCGACCTTCGCGACGCTGATGTTCTAGGTCGGTCGAGCGCCGGAAAAGAAATCTTGTCCGGATGTATCACGCAGGGGTGTGCGCGTACCTGTGCTGTCATGGGGACAATGGTCACCATGTCAGAGGACCGAAGGGCTGAGGGGCAGTCCGACCAGTCACCGTGGGACATGGCAAGTGGGGCGTTCGTCGCCTGGCGTTCGGGGGACGCCGCAGCGATGGACGAGCTGGTTGCCACGATGACACCGGTCCTGTGGCACGTGGTGCGGGCATACGGGCACGACCGCCAGAACGCCGAGGACGTGATCCAGGCGACCTGGCTCGGTTTCGTACGCCTCCACCGGACCATCGAGGACCCGCAGGCGGTCGCGTCCTGGTTGATCACCTCAGCCAGGCGCGGCGCAGCCGCCCATGCCAGGGCCGCGCGACGTGCGACCCCGGTGCAGGACGAGACGCTGCACGCCGCACTCCCGGACGCGGAGTCGGCCGAGGCGCTCGCGATGCTCGACGACGAGGCGTCACGGTTGTGGGGGGCCGTGGCGACCGTCGACGAGCGCTGCCGCAAGCTGCTGAGAGTCGTGGCCTTCATGGACCGCCCCGACTACCAGTCGATCAGCCAGGACCTCGACATGCCGGTCGGGAGCATCGGACCCACCCGGGCCCGGTGTCTGGCGAAGGTCCGGACCGCTCTGATGAAAGGAGGCGAGCGATGACTGATGGGGACGCCGCTCTCCTCGAGGAACTGCGTGACATGTGGATGACCTACGACCCGCCGCCGCCCGGCCTCGTCGCGACGATGATCGCTGCCGTCGCTGCCGCCGACCTCGATGCGGAGTGGGAGATGCTCACCCTCGTCCGCGACTCGCGCGACGAGCCCGCTGCCCAGGTGAGGGGACTCGCCACGTCGCGCATCCTCTACTTCACCGCAGCCGAGGGCTGGTCGCTCGACGCCGAGCTCGACGACGGCCAGGTCCGCGGACAGCTGCTCGACTTCGAGGGTGACATGGGGTCCGTCGAGGTCGTGGTCGAGACCTCCGACGGGCATAGTTGGACCACCGCGCTCGACGAGGTGGGGTTCTTCGCCCTCGCCGCCGAGCCCACCGGGTCGGTGCGCTTCACGGTGCGCGACGCCGCGCGGTCGGCGACCAGTCGCTGGATCGAGCTCTGAGACGCCGGCCCTGCCCCGCCCTCAGGGGTGCGGGTAGGGCTGGCGCAGTTCCTGGTGGGGCCCGATCGTCGGGTCGGAGTCGGTCCTGGCGCGGCTCAGCACGGCGTCGCGCGCGTCCGGCGCCGACGCGCCCGTCTCGCTGATCTCGCGGGCGATGAGCGCCGCCACGACCGGCGCTGAGAACGACGTGCCGCTCCACCGCGCCATGCCGGTGCTGAACACCCGGATGTCGCCCTTGTCCGGCGTCTCGTTGCACTCGAACGTGCCGTCGGGGAACGCGTTGACCAGGTTGCGCCCCAGCGCGTAGACGTCGGCGGACACCCCGAAGTTGGAGAAGCTCGAGACGCGCCCGTCCCGGTCGAGCGAGCCGACGCCGACGCACCAGTCGAAGGCGGCGGGCCAGAAGGGGGCAGCCCAGGAGTCGTTGCCGGCGGCCGCGACGAGCACGCAGTCGCGCCCCTCGAGGTGCCGGCGGTGGAACTTCCGCAGGGCGATCGAGGGCCGGTCGCGGCGGGTCCGGCAGCCTGCCGAGAGGTTGATGACCTGCGGGTCGTGCCGCAGCGCCTGCTCGAGCTGCACGACGAGGTCGGACTCGAGGATCCCGCCCCCACCGACGCCGCCGATGGCGAAACCCTCGACGTAGATCCTCGTCTCCGGAGCCACGCACCGCACGACACCGGCGATGAAGGTGCCGTGGCCGGCGTACGGTCGCAGGTCGGGGCCGTTGAGCTCGTCGTCGCCCTTCACGCCCTTGAGCCACGGCGTCCGGGGGTCGGTCGCGGCGGGCGGGTGCCAACCCGTGTCGACGACGACGACGCTGACCTCTCCGCCCTTGCCCCCGGTCTTGTCCGCCTGCGGCGGCCACGGCTCGGTGAGCCCGGTCTCCTGGGGCTCGATCGCGGGGCACATGGCTCCTCCGCCGCCACCCGGGGACACGTGCACCCAGTGGTCGGGCGAGGCGGCCCCGGGACGCAGGCCGTTGTCCTCGAGGAAGTCGAGCACCTCGGGCACCGACTGACCGTCACGGCGCTCGGGCAGCACGTAGCGCACCACGTCGCCGCCGAGCAGCTCGACGTCGTCACGGCGCGGCTCGCCCGTGAGGATCCGGTCGCCGAGCTGCGCCACGAGGCCCTCGAACGCCTCGACGTCGTCGCCGTCCACGAGGACCCGGTCCGGGTGGAAGACGAAGGTGAAGTCGGCGGGGGCCAAGGTGTCCCAGGCCACCTCGCCCTCGTTGGCCTTCTGGAAGGCGCGGATCTGGTCGGTGGAGCGTCGTCGTCGGTCGTCGCCGATCTTCCAGTCACCTGACATGGTCCGACGCTAGCGGCGACCGGGTCTCGGGCCGAGGGGTTTGGCTGAGTTTTCTCTGGTCGTCCGCGAGGATGAGCGGGTGGAACGCGACGAGGCGGAGGAGCTGCTCCGCAACCTCTTCGTCGATCCCGGGGCGGCGCGTGTTCGTGCCGAGACGGTCCTGGTGCCGGACCCTGATCCGGCGCTGTCCTCCATCGGGCACCAGGTCGTGGGCATCGTCATCCGTGACCTCGGAGACATGGACGGGGCACTGCGGGAGTTGCGGACGGCCCTGCGCCTGGCGCGGCGGTCCGGTGAACCGGCCCGCGCGGCCGACGTGATGGCGACCCTGGGCATCTCCCTGTGCGTCGTCGGTCGCATGCATGACGGTCTGCGGCACCTGGACGAGGCGTCGACCATGCTCGACGGCGTACCCCTCGCGCGCGTGCTCCACCGACGCGCCTACGTCCTCGGGCACCTCCTGGCCCGCTTCGAGGAGAGTGCCGCGGACCTGCGGAGGGCCCGCGAGCTGTTCTCCGGCTCGGGGGACCAGGTGTGGGAGGCCCGCGTGCTCAACCTGCAGGCACTGGTCGACGTCAAGCTGGGCGAGGTCGAGTCAGCGGCCGAGGCGTTCGCGCGATTCGGCGAGATCTCGGCCTCCCTCGGCGACCTGTCCGGTGTCGCCGTCGCCGATCACAACACCGGGTGGCTGGCCTTCCTTCGCGGCGACCTGCCGCGCGCGCTCGAGCAGTACGCCGCAGCGGCCGCGTTCTTCGACTCGCGGGGCACGACGAACGTCGACCTCGTCCTCGACCAGGTGGCTGCCTACCTGTCCGGGGGGCTCGCCCAGGACGCCCTCGCCGTCGTCGAGTCCGCTCTCGTCGCCCGACCGCTGCAGCCGCGCGAGGAGGCTGACCTCCTGGTGGCGGTTGCCGGTGCGGCCCTGGCCGCGGACGACTGGGACCGTGCCGTGTCGGCTGCCGACGAGGGCTCGTCGCTGCTGCGCGCACAGTCCCGGCACGTCCATCGGCTGGAGGCCGACCTCCTCTCGATCACCGCCCGGGACCGCGCCGGTGAGCCACCCGCCCCGCTCATGCGACGGGCCGAGCGCGTCGTCACGGGGATGCGCGAGGCTCGTGCGCCCCAGCTGCCGCAGGCTCTCCTCGTCGGTGCAGGTCTGGCGAGCCGGGTCCGGTCGGCTCGTGCGGCCGGACTCGCGTCCGACTGGCTCGCCGAGGCGGCGTCCTACCGCCGCGCGACCACCGGTTCCGAGCGGGCGCTCGGCTGGCTGGCGCAGGCCAGGGAGCGCGAGCTGGCAGGTGACTCGGGGGGTGTGCTGCGCGCCTGTGAGCTCGGCCTGCGTGCGCTCGACGAGCACCGCGCCACCCTCGGCAGCCAGGAGCTCCG
Organism: Nocardioides sp. P5_E3; assembly: GCF_054049275.1. Lineage (NCBI taxonomy): Bacteria > Bacillati > Actinomycetota > Actinomycetes > Propionibacteriales > Nocardioidaceae > Nocardioides > Nocardioides sp. P5_E3. Next base: position 34,458 of record NZ_JBFUMR010000033.1, on the reverse strand, counting down.
GGCTGGGTCTGCCGGCCATGGAGCGGCCCTGGCCGAGCTCGGCACCCGGACCGCGATGGCCGGCGGTGATGCGCGACAGCTCCTGAGGTGGTCCGAACGGTGGCGCGCCACGGCCCTCTCCACGCCCCTCGGCAGCGCACGCCACGACGCGAGGACCGCTGCCGACCTGGCGGCCCTCCGGGCCCAGCGCCAACGCCTCGACGACGCCCGCTCCGAAGGAGCGCCCACCGACGCGCTCGAGGCGCGTGCGACCCGACTCGAGCAGACGGTGCGCCGCCGCCTGTTGCAGGAGCGAGGATCCGGAGAGGCTGCCGCGGCCCTCGACGTCAGGTCGCTCCTCGAGGCGCTCACCGAGGACGACACGGTCCTCGTCGAGCTGGCCGAGCTCGACGGCGTCCTGCACGCACTGGTGGCGGGTCGCGGCCGCGTACGCCACCGGGTGGTCGGCGATGCAGCGGCTGCTGCCGCTGCCGTGGACTTCTCGTTGTTCACCCTGCGCCAGGCCGCTCGCGGGCGCCGGGCCCAGCTCGAGGTGGCCGGCGCCCGGCTCGAGCGCGCGTTGCTCGGGGGCGCGCTGGACGGCGTGGGGGAGCAGCGCGTCGTGGTCTGCGCGCCTGCGGCGTTGCAGGGCGTCCCGTGGGGCATGCTCCCGTCGCTGGCGCACCGACCCGTGACCGGTACGCCGTCGGCGCGGCTCTGGCTGCGGGCCCGGACGTCCGCCCCGGCGGACGACCGTCGGGTGATGCTCGTCGGGCCGGGGCTCGGCAGCGGTGGCGCCGAGGTGCCTGCGGTGGCCGCCCAGGACCCGCGGGCAGAGGTGCTCGACGGCGAGGCGGCGACCGTCTCGGCTGCCCTCGCGGCCCTCGACGGGGTGGCGCTGGCGCACATCGCCGCCCACGGTCGCTTCCGTGAGGACAGCCCGCTCTTCTCCTCGCTCACCCTCGCCGACGGACCCCTGCTCGTGCACGACCTCCAGGGCCTGGGGCGGCCGCCCCACCGGGTCGTGCTGTCGGCCTGCGAGTCCGGCGTCATGCAGCCCGTCGGCGACCAGGAGCTCCTCGGACTGGCAGCCGCGCTGCTGTCCATGGGCACCGCCGGCGTGGTCTCGAGCCTCGCCGAGGTCGACGACGCCGCGACCGTCGACGTGATGGTCGCGCTCCACGCCCGGCTCCGGCAGGGGGGCGGGCTCGGCGACGCGATGCTCGCTGCCCGCGAGGCTGCGGCGGGTGACTCCGTGCTGGCCGCCACCGCCGCGTCGTTCACCGTGCTGGGCATCTGACTGCGTGCCGCCGCAGGGTGGCGGCACATCGCACCCGGAGGGAACCGTTGGCTGCGATCTGCCGCCACCCTCTGTGACTGGTGCCTGCAGGGTGGCGGCACATCGCACGTCGAGGGGTACGCCGGCTGCGATCTGCCGCCACCCTCCGACGGACCGCAGCGAACACACGGCGGCGCTCAGCCGAGTCAGGGAGGCGTGACCTTCACGGGGTCGGTGGCGTTCTCACACTCCGCCAGCGTGCAGCGTACGGTCGCCGACTTCCGCGTGCCGTTGACCTCGAGCAGCACCGTGCCGGGGGACTCCCACTGCCAGCCGCTGAACCACCCCGTCGTCCAGGTGGCGAGTCGCTTCCCGCGGAGGGTGCGCAGGGTGATCCTGCCCGGGCCCACGCCGTCGGTGAGGATGTGGAAGGTCAGCAGCTGCGTGCCGTCCGGCGAGATGGCGGCGACGCGCTCCTTGCAGGACCGCCACACCGTCGTGCCCGGGTCGCTCAACCGCACGAGACGCGTGCACCCGCCGATGTAGGGGTCGTTGGTGGAGGTGGCGAGCAGGTCGTGCTCGATGCTGACGGCGCCGGAGGCGTCGCGCGTCACGGTCCGCACGCGGTCCGGCCCGACGCGCCAGAGCACGGTGCGTCGCATCGTCTGCACCACGACCCTGCGGTCGTCGGCCGTGACGGCCTGGGGCCAGCCGTCGAAGACCCGGCTGCGGACCTCGGAGCCGTCGGTCGCCGACCGCACCGTCACCGCCGCCCGGCGGTAGCCGGAGTCCGCGGTCGTCACCAGCCGCGAGCCGTCCTCGCTGAGCAGCGCCCAGCGGGACTCGAAACCGACGAAGATCGTGCGCACGGTCCCGTCGGGCTCGACCCGCACGATGCGGGCCCGCCGCTGCTCGCCGACCCGGTTGTTCGTCCACGTCGCGGCGATCCACGCGGCCCCCGACGCGCCGAGGACGTCTCCGTCGGTGCCCGGCAGCTCGATGCGGCGCTCCCCGTCGACGAAGACACCGTCCTCGAGGTGGGGGACAGCGATGTCCGCGCCACGTGCCAGCGCCTGCGGCTGCAGGTCGACGGTGGGCGCTGCCGCCCGCGCGGCGGGCAGACCGATCGCGGCGCTGACGGCGAGCGCGGTGAGGGCGCTGGCGAGTACGGGCCGCAGCGCGGCCCCGAGGACGGTGGTGGAGCGCGGCATGGTGGTTACCCCCGGAAAGGACGTGGTCTCATCGGGGAGACGCCGTCGGGGCCGTCGGGGTTGCCTCCGCCCACTCGGCAATCTGGTTCGCGGCCGCCACGGGCCCACCCCTATCGTTGCGCCCATGACTGGCCGCCTCCTCCGCATGTCGACCCTGTTCGTGCGCACGCTCCGTGACGACCCGAACGACGCCGAGGTGCCGAGCCACAGGCTGCTCGTCCGCGCCGGCTACATCCGCCGTGCCGCGCCCGGCATCTACACCTGGCTGCCGCTGGGGCTGCGGGTCCTGCGCAGGATCGAGGCCATCATCCGTGACGAGATGGACGAGATGGGCGCCCAGGAGCTGTCGTTCCCCGCGCTGCTGCCCAAGGAGCCCTACGACGCGACCCACCGGTGGACCGACTACGGCCCCAACATCTTCCGGCTCAAGGACCGCAAGGGCGGCGACTACCTCCTCGGACCCACGCACGAGGAGATGTTCACCCTCGTGGTGAAGGACCTCTACTCCTCCTACAAGGACCTGCCGCTCTCGATCTACCAGATCCAGAACAAGTACCGCGACGAGGCACGTCCCCGCGCGGGCCTGCTGCGCGGGCGCGAGTTCGTGATGAAGGACTCCTACTCCTTCGACATCGACGACGCCGGCCTGGCGGCGTCCTACCAGCTGCACCGTGACGCCTACATCCGGATCTTCGACCGGCTCGGGTTCGAGTACGTCATCGTCAAGGCGACCTCCGGCGCGATGGGCGGCTCGGCGAGCGAGGAGTTCCTCGCCAAGGCGGAGGTCGGCGAGGACACCTACGTCCGCTGCACCCACTGCGACTACGCCGCCAACGTCGAGGCCGTCGCCGTGCCCGCGCCGCCTGCGGTGTCGTACGACGACGCGCCCGCCGCGCACGCCGAGGACACCCCCGACACCCCCACCATCGACACCCTCGTCGCCCACCTCAACGAGGCCTACCCGCGAGACGACCGTCCCTGGGCGGCCGGCGACACGCTCAAGAACGTGATGGTCGTGCTCAAGCACCCCGACGGCACCCGCGAACCCCTCGCGATCGGCGTGCCCGGCGACCGCGACGTCGACCAGAAGCGCCTCGAGGGCCAGCTCGAGCCGATCGAGGTCGAGCCCATGGACGAGGCCGAGCTCGCCAGGCACCCGGCGCTGGTGAAGGGCTACATCGGTCCCGAGGCGCTGGGGGAGGAGTCGAAGTCCGGCATCCGGTTCCTCGTCGACCCGCGCGTCGTCGAGGGCACCCGCTGGGTCACCGGCGCCAACGTCCCCGGCTCCCACGTCATCGACCTCGTCGTCGGCCGCGACTTCACGCCCGACGGCACGATCGAGGCCGCCGACGTGCGCGACGGCGACGCCTGCCCCAACTGCGCCGAGGGCACGCTCGAGTCCGCGCGCGGCATCGAGATGGGCCACATCTTCCAGCTCGGACGCTCGTACGCCGAAGCGCTCGGGCTCAAGGTGCTCGACGAGAACGGCAAGCTCGTCACCGTCACCATGGGCTCCTACGGCATCGGTCCGTCCCGTGCCGTGGCCGCGATCGCCGAGGGCACGCTGGACGACATGGGCCTGTGCTGGCCGCGCAACGTCGCCCCCGCCGACGTCCACGTGGTGGCCGCCGGCAAGGACGAGGCGATCTTCTCCGCCGCCGAGGTGCTCGCCCAGGGCCTGAAGGGCGCCGGCGTCGAGGTGCTCCTCGACGACCGCGCCGGCAAGGTCAGCCCCGGCGTGAAGTTCAAGGACGCCGAGCTCATCGGCGTGCCGACGATCGTCACCGTCGGCCGTGGCCTGGCCGACGGCAACGTCGAGGTCCGCGACCGCCGCACCGGCGAGCGCGAGGACGTCCCGGTCGCCTCCGCCGTCGCCCGCATCACCGAGATCGTCCGCAGCTGACGCGCATGGCTCATGCGCGGATCGAGGCGGTCATCTTCGACTGGGGCGGCACCCTGACCCGCTGGCACGACGTGGACTTCCACGCCGAGTCGATGGCGCTCGCCCAGGCCGTACGACGTACGCCGTCGCCGGACGACGACCACCACGCCCACGCCGAGCGCCTGCACCGCGCCGGCGACGTCATCTGGGGACGCAGCCGCGACCACCAGCAGAGCGCCACCATCGCCGACCTCTTCACCGAGGGGGGCCTCGACCACGACCCCGACCTGCTCGCGGCCTACTACGAGTTCTGGGAGCCGCACACGCTCACCGACCCCGAGGTGCGGCCGATGTGGGAGGAGCTGCGCTCGGCGGGGGTGAAGGTCGGCGTGCTGTCCAACACCATCTGGCCGCGGGAGTGGCACGTCGGCTTCTTCGAGCGCGACGGGGTCTACGACCTCGTGGACGGCGACGTCTACACCAGCGAGATCCCCTGGACGAAGCCCTCGCCGCTCGCCTTCGGAGCGGCGATGGACGCGGTGGGCGTGAGCGACCCGGGTGCCTGCGTCTACGTGGGGGACCGGCTCTTCGACGACGTGTGGGGCGCTCACAACGCGGGGATGCGGGCGATCCACGTCCCGCTGTCGTCGATCCCCGCCAACCAGGTCGGCCACACCGAGGGCGAGCCGGACGCCACGATCACGTCCCTCCGCGAGGTCCCGGACGTCGTACGCCGGCTCGACGCCTCCTGAGGCGGGGCGGCCGCGACGTCCTGAGCGTGGCACTTCTGCAACTTCGTGCGTTGCAGGAACATGCAAGTTGATCCGGCTTTCGCATCTGGCGGATCGAATGCATGATTGTGCATGTCGCTCCACCACCCCCACAGGTTGGGCGACACAGGGTGATGCTGACCAACCCCATGGCGGTCCGCGTCCTCGGCTTTTGGGAGAGATCTCGGGACTTTCCCAAAGGCTGAGGCCGCGGGCCGCTTTCCCTGTGTCAGGGCACGGTGCGCCCACGGAGGACGAGCCGTTCAGGCCTGGTCGAGCTCGGGAGCTCCCGGCCACGTCTCGGCGGTCTGGCCGAGCTGGAGGCGCCACACCGCCGACCACGTCGCCTCGGTGAGCGCCCACTCGCGCACGGATGCCGTCGACTGCGCGACCAGCGCGAGCAGCACCTCGACGCTCGCGGCCTCGAGGTCCGCCGCGGCACGCTCGATCTGCGGCGGACGGAGCAGCGAGCCGTCGAGGTCGTACGCCACCTCGGCGGCCACGGGTTCGCCGCCGGCGTCGCGCACCATGAGCTGCAGCTGGTCGCGACGGGCGCGGTGGCGGCGGTAGCCGGACGTCAGGGTCTCGAAGAGCACGGGGGAGGTGGCCTGCGACGTCCGCGCGCCGAGGACGCCGTAGGTGTAGAGCGCGGCGTGCTCGTCGGCGAGGGTCGCCTGGAGGGCGTCGAGGACGGTCACGACGCCTCCTGCCCGGCCGCGGGGTCGGCGAGCGCCGCACCGTGCTGTGCGGTGGACGCGGCCATGCTGGCCAGCACGCGCGCCAGGTCGCCGCTGGCGGCGTCGACGCACCCACGGCGCACCTCGCGCAGCAGCCGCTGCTCCGAGCGACGCACCGCCGTCAGCGCCCCTGCCCGGTCGGCGGGGACGCGGGGCGGCGCCGGGGTCGGGACGTCCGCGTCGGCGACCGCTCCCTCGAGCACCTCGAGGTGAGCGGCGTGCGCGGTCGCCACGGGCTCCAGGAGGGGCGTCAGGTCGGGGACCGAGAGTGTCGCGGCCTCCACCACCGACCGGGCCCGGACCAGTGCCGCGACGACCGCGGTCACGAGCTCGGAGTCCTCCGGCGGAGGCGGCGCCGCGTCGGCGGACCCGTTGTCGCGAGACGGCGGATCGATGTCGCAGGCGGTCGCGACCAGGGGAGCGACGAGTGCCACGCCCACCGCCGTACGACGGGTCAGCGAGCGTCCGGGCACCCCCGAACCCTAGCCGCCCCGTGGTCCGGTCCGGACCGGCCACGGGTGTTTGTGGCGGCCCGGGTCGGGGCGGCTATCGTGGTCCCCGGACAACTACACAAGGAGGTCGCAACCCGATGAGCACCCCCCACCAGGACGCCACCCGGGACCGCATCGAGGCGGAGCTGGTCGACCCCTTGCAAGCGATGGACCTCGACGTCGAGGCCGTCGAGGTCACCCCCGCGGGCAAGCGCCGCGTCCTCCGCGTCGCCGTCGACAAGGACGGCGGGGTCACCCTCGACGACGTCGCCGACGCGACACGCGAGGTGTCGCGGGTGCTCGACGAGTCCGACGTGATGGGGGAGATGCCCTACACGCTGGAGGTCACCTCCCGCGGCGTCGACCGTCCCCTGACGCTGCCGCGCCACTGGCGCCGCAACGAGGACCGCCTCGTCAAGGCCACCCTCGCTGACGGGTCGAGCCTGACCGGCCGCATCCTGACGTCGTCGGAGGAGTCGGCGACCATCGACGTGTCCGGGGAGCAGCACGAGGTCGCCTACGCCGACGTGGCCAAGGCGCTCGTGCAGATCGAGTTCAACCGCAAGACCGAGAAGGCCGAGAAGAAGGACGACTGATGGACATCGACCTGAGCATCCTGCGCATGCTGGAGCGGGAGAAGGAGATCTCCTTCGAGGTGCTGGCCGAGGCCATCGAGCAGGCCCTGCTCACCGCCTACCAGCGCGCCACCGAGTCCTCGCACCCCGCGCGCGTCGAGCTGGACCGCAAGTCCGGTCACGTCACCGTCTGGGCGCGCGAGATCGACGAGGACGGCACGGCCGGTGCGGAGTACGACGACACGCCCCAGGGCTTCGGCCGGATCGCCGCGACGACCGCCAAGCAGGTCATGCTCCAGCGGCTGCGCGACGCCGAGGACGAGATCAAGTTCGGGGAGTTCGCCGGCAAGGAGGGCGACATCATCTCCGGGATCATCCAGCAGGGGCGCAACCCCGACGACGTGATGGTCGACCTCGGCAAGATCGAGGCCATCCTGCCGGTCAGCGAGCGCGTACCGGGGGAGAAGTACGTCCACGGCGAGCGCATCAAGTGCCTGGTCACGTCGGTCCGCAAGGGCATGCGCGGCCCCCAGATCACGCTCTCCCGGTCCCACCCCACCCTGGTCAAGAAGCTCTTCGCGCTCGAGGTGCCCGAGATCGCCGACGGCACCGTGGAGGTCGCCGCCATCGCCCGCGAGGCCGGCCACCGCACCAAGATCGCGGTGCACTCGACCGTCCCCGGCGTCAACGCCAAGGGCGCCTGCATCGGTCCCATGGGCCAGCGCGTGCGCAACGTGATGAGCGAGCTGCACGGCGAGAAGATCGACATCGTCGACTGGGCCGAGGACCCGGCCGAGCTCGTCGGGCACGCGCTCTCGCCGGCCCGGGTCACCTCGGTGGAGATCGTCGACCTGGCCGCACGCTCGTGCCGGGTGGTCGTGCCCGACTTCCAGCTCTCCCTGGCCATCGGCAAGGAGGGGCAGAACGCGCGTCTCGCCGCCCGGCTCACCGGTTGGCGCATCGACATCCGCTCGGATGAGGCTCCCGCGCCGGAGTAGCCCGGCCCCCGCGAACGCCCAGTTCGTAAACCACTGGTCACACCGGCTAGAGTGGAGGTCAGTGGCCACCACGACTGACACCCCTGCGCCCGGACCTGTCCGGACCTGTGTGGGTTGTCGCGCGAAGGCCGCTGCGAGCGAGTTGCTGCGTGTGGTTGCAGGCTCGGACGCCGAGGGCCGACCAGCCCTGGTGCCCGATCCGGACCGCCGGTCACCCGGCCGCGGGGCGCACGTCCACCCCACGCCCGAGTGTTGGCAGCTCGCGGTGCGACGCCGAGCGTTTCCCCGGGCCCTCCGCTCGGGCGAGGGGCTCAGCACAGCGCCGGTGGCCGACCACCTCGCCGAGATCCACCAGTCCGATTCACCGCAGCACCGAACAGAAACTGGAGCACGCAGCTCATGAGCACTCGATGAGTAACTCGTAATGAGTGTGCACACCCACTAGCTGTTCCGTTTCCCCTCTCCTTCTGGGGTCACGGACCAGAAGGAGACAGAAACAACCGTGGCAAAGACCCGAGTCCACGAACTCGCCAAGGAGTTCGGAGTCGAGAGCAAGTTCGTTCTCGAGAAGCTCAAGGAGATGGGGGAGTTCGTCAAGTCGGCATCGTCGACTGTCGAGCCGCCCGTCGAGATGCGCTTCAAGAAGCAGTACGGCGACGAGCTGAAGGCCGCAGCGGCCGCAGCCCCCGCCGAGACTGCGGCGGCCGACAAGCCGGCCGCCAAGAAGGCCGCGCCCAAGCCCGGCCCCAAGCCCGCACAGGCCCCTGCAGCCACCGAGACCCCCGAGGTCGTCGAGGTCGCTGAGGCCCCCGTGGCTCCCGAGGCCCCGGCCGAGGCGCCTGCCGAGACCGCGGCCCCGGCCGCCGAGCCAGCCGCAGAGCCGGCAGCGCCTGCTGCCCGGCCCGGCCCGAAGCCCGGTCCCAAGGCACCGGCCGCCGAGCCCAAGGCCCCGCCGGCCGAGCCCGAGGCACCTGCTGCCCCGGCAGCGAAGGCCCCGAGCCCCGCACCTCGCCCGGTCGGTCGTCCCGGCGCCCCGCGCCCGGGCAACAACCCGTTCGCCCCGAGCCAGGGCATGGGCCAGCGCCCCGCCCCGCGCACCGGTGGCGACGACAGCCGTCCGCCCCGTCCGCCGGCCGGCGGCGAGGGCCGTCCCGGCATGCCGCGCCCCAACCCGGCGATGATGCCGAAGTCCCCTGCGGCCTTCGGCAACGGTCCGGGCGGTCGTCCGGCTCGTGGCGGTCCCGGCGGCGGCCCTGGTGGCGGCCCCGGCCGTCCGGGTGCCCCCAGCCGTGGCGGTGCTCCGGGTCGTCCCGGCGCCGGCGCCCCCGGTGGTGCCCCCGGTCGTCCCGGTGGCTTCGGCCCGTCCGGTGGCGGTCGTCCCGGCGGCGGTCGTCCCGGCCAGCGTGGCCAGACCCAGGGTGCCTTCGGTCGCCCCGGTGGCCCGTCGCGCCGTGGTCGCAAGTCGAAGCGCGCCCGTCGTCAAGAGTTCGAGGCCATGGACGCCCCCACCCTGGGTGGCGTGCGGGTCCGCAAGGGCAACGGCGAGACCGTGCGTCTCCCGCGTGGCGCTTCGCTGACCGACTTCGCCGAGCGCATCAACGTGGACGCCGCTGCCCTCGTGCAGATGCTGTTCTCGCTCGGCGAGATGGTCACCTCGACCCAGTCGGTCGGTGACGAGACGTTCGAGCTGCTCGCCGAGGAGCTCAACTACGTCGTCCAGATCGTCTCTCCCGAGGACGAGGACCGCGAGCTGCTCGAGACGTTTGACCTCGAGTTCGGTGCCGACGAGGGCGACGAGTCCGACCTGGTCATCCGTCCGCCGGTCGTGACCGTCATGGGTCACGTCGACCACGGCAAGACCAAGCTCCTCGACGCGCTGCGTGACGCCAACGTGGTCGACAAGGAGGCCGGCGGCATCACCCAGCACATCGGTGCCTACCAGGTCCACACCGAGGTCGACGGCGACGACCGTCGCATCACCCTCATCGACACCCCGGGCCACGAGGCGTTCACCGCCATGCGTGCCCGTGGTGCCCAGGCCACCGACATCGCGATCCTGGTGGTCGCGGCCGACGACGGCGTCATGCCGCAGACGGTCGAGGCGCTCAACCACGCCAAGGCGGCCAACGTGCCGATCGTGGTGGCGGTCAACAAGATCGACAAGCCGGAGGCCGACTCCACCAAGGTCCGTGGCCAGCTCACCGAGTACGGCCTGATCCCCGAGGAGTACGGCGGCGACGCGATGTTCGTCGACGTCTCGGCCAAGGCCGGGCTCAACCTCGACAAGCTGCTCGAGGCCGTCGTCCTCACCGCCGACGCGTCGCTCGACCTGCGCGCCAACCCCGACCAGGACGCCCAGGGCCTCGTGGTCGAGGCTCACCTCGACCGCGGTCGCGGTCCGGTCGCCACGGTGCTCGTCCAGCGCGGAACCCTCCGCGTGGGCGACTCGATCGTGGCCGGTCCGGCGCACGGTCGTGTGCGCGCCATGCTCGACGAGCACGGCCAGGAGATCACCGAGGCCGACCCGTCGCGTCCGGCGATGGTGCTGGGTCTCTCGGCGGTGCCGGGTGCGGGCCAGAACTTCATCGTGGTCGAGGACGACCGCATGGCCCGCCAGATCGCCGAGAAGCGCGAGGCGCGCGAGCGGGCGGCCATGCAGGCCAAGCGTCGCGTGCGCCGCAGCCTCGAGGACTTCATGGCCTCCATGGAGAAGGGCGAGAGCCAGGAGCTCAACCTCATCCTCAAGGGCGACGTGTCCGGTTCGGTCGAGGCACTCGAGGACGCGCTGTCGCAGATCGACGTGGGCGACGAGGTGTCCCTGCGCGTGATCGACCGCGGTGTCGGTGCGATCACCGAGACCAACGTCGACCTCGCGGCCGCCTCCGACGCCATCATCATCGGCTTCAACGTCCGCCCGCAGGGCAAGGCGAGCCAGATGGCCGACAAGGAAGGTGTCGAGATCCGCTACTACTCGGTCATCTACCAGGCGATCGAGGAGATCGAGGCGGCGCTCAAGGGCATGCTCAAGCCCATCTACGAGGAGTCGACCCTCGGTCAGGCGGAGATCCGCGAGATCTTCCGCTCGTCCAAGGCCGGCAACATCGCGGGCTGCATGGTCACGTCGGGTCTCATCCGACGCAACGCCAAGGTGCGGGTCCTGCGCGACGGAGCGGTGGTGGCCGACAACCTCGACCTGTCCTCGCTGCGCCGCGAGAAGGACGACGCGTCCGAGGTCCGCGAGGGCTTCGAGTGCGGTCTGGTGCTCCGGAACTTCCAGGACATCAAGATCGGCGACATCGTCGAGGCGTTCGAGATGCGCGAGATCGCGCGCACCTGATCACCGAGCGGGCACCTCGTGCCCGTCTGTGTCACCGACCGGGCACTTCCTCGCGCACCAGCGCGAGGAGGTGCCCGGTCAGCACGTCCGGGCGCGAGGAAGTGCCCGGTCACCGAGTAGGAGAGACTGGAGCCATGACCAATCCCCGCGTCCGCAAGATCGCCGACCGGATCCAGGTGATCGTCGCCGAGATGCTCGAGCGTCGGATCAAGGACCCCCGCCTCGGCTTCGTCACCATCACCGACGTCCGCGTCACCGGTGACTCCCAGCAGGCCTCGGTCTTCTACACGGTGCTCGGCGCCGAGGACGAGCTGGCCAGCACCGCCGCCGCCCTCGAGTCGGCCAAGGGCGTGATCCGCTCCGAGGTCGCCAAGCAGCTCGGCATGCGCATCGTGCCGTCGCTGACGTTCATCCCCGACGCCCTGCCCGAGAACGCTCGCGCCCTCGACGAGGTGCTGGCGCGCGCCAAGCAGCAGGACGAGGAGGTCGCCGCCCGTCGCGTCGAGGCGTACGCCGGCGAGGCCGACCCCTACAAGAAGCCCCGCGTTGCCGAGGACGAGCTCGACGACGAGGACGACGACCTCGACGACCTCGACGCCGAGGACGACCGCGCCTGATGGTCGACCCCGGTCTGGTCGTCGTCGACAAGGCCCCGGGCATGACCTCGCACGACGTGGTGGCCCGGGTACGCCGGCTCGCCGGCACCCGCAAGGTCGGCCACGCCGGCACGCTCGACCCGATGGCCACAGGCGTGCTCGTGCTGGGCGTGGACCGCGCCACCCGGCTCCTCGGCCACCTCATGCTCACCGAGAAGGCGTACGACGCCACGGTGCGGCTCGGGGTCTCGACGACCACCGACGACGCCGAGGGTGAGGTCACCGCGTCCACCCCGGCGTCCCACCTGCAGCCGGGTCTGGTCCAGACGGAGCTCGAGGAGCTGGTCGGCGACATCCTCCAGGTCCCGACCGCGGTCTCCGCGATCAAGGTCGACGGCAAGCGGGCCTACCAGCGTGTCCGCGACGGCGAGCAGGTCGAGCTCAAGGCCCGGCCCGTGACGATCCACGAGCTGGTGGTGCACGACCAGCGCGTCGCCGGCGACTGGCTCGACGTCGACATCTCGGTGCGGTGCTCGTCGGGCACCTACATCCGCGCCATCGCGCGCGACGTCGGGGCGGCGCTCGGGGTGGGCGGCCACCTGACCGCGCTGCGGCGTACGGCCGTCGGGTCCTTCGACCTCTCCGTCGCCCGCACCCTCGAGCAGCTGACCGACGACTTCGCGGTCCTGCCGATCGCCGACGCCGCCCGCGCGAGCTTCGCCTCGCTCGACCTCGACGAGGACCAGGCCGGCGACGTGCGGGTCGGTCGTGGGCTCGACCTCACCCTCCCCGGGGACGGCCCCCACGCGGTGTTCGCACCCGACGGGCAGTTCCTCGCGCTCTACGAGCAGCGCGGGCAGCAGGCTCGATCGGTGGCCGTCTTCGTCGGATGACGGGGGCTTGACGGTCGGGGGGCAGGTCTGCCCCTCAGGGGTGGACGTCCCTGGTCTTGACCACCCGGTGGAGCGCTGGCCGGACCCGGTGCGGAGGAGCAGTGTAGGGGGCAGGTCTGGGTCGCAGGATGCGAGCCACTGCCCGAGGGAGGTACGGCATGTCCATCCATCGCATCGCCGCGCTCGGGGCCAGCATCATGGTGCTGACCGCAGGAGCGCTCACTGGTAGCACGGCCGGCGCAGCCGGTCAGGCCGCTCCGTCGGGGAGAGCAGCCGGCATGGTCGCCGTCAGCATCGACCGGGCGGGGGTCATCACGATGCCGACCGCGCTCCCACCCGGCGTCACCACGTTCAAGATCACCACGACCCGCAGGCAGGCGGGGCTCCAGCTGGTCGCCCTCGCTCCCGGCTACACGGTCGAGCAGGCGGCGCTCGACGTCGAGAACGGCCTCGACAAGAACAGGATCAAGGCCCTCAAGCGCTTCGAGGCCAACACCACGCTGTTGGGTGGGGCGAGCGCCTCGAGTGACAAGGCCGGCAAGCTCGCGGTCGACCTCGAGCCCGGCACCTACTACGCCGTCGACTCCAACAAGACCGGCTCGCCGTGGCTGCAGCTGTCCGTGGGCGGTGTCGACACCGGTGCCAGCATGAAGGTGGACGCGACGCTGACGGCGGTCGACAGCACGAAGTGGTCCAAGCGTCCTGCCGCCATCCCGCGCAACGGCTGGCTGAGGTTCAGGAACCGGGCCGACCAGAACCACTTCGTCGTCATGGTGAAGCTGTTGCCCGGCAAGACGCTGGACGACTTCGCCGACTTCCTGGAGAACGAGTCCGGGCCGCCGCCGGTGGACTTCCGGACCGGCATCGACTCGGGGGTGCTCAGCCCGGGCCACGACATGGCGATGAAGTACCGGCTGCCCGCCGGGAGCTACGTCCTGACCTGCTTCTGGCCCGACGCCTCGATGAAGGGCATGCCGCACGCGTTCATGGGCATGTACAGGGTCGTCAAGGTCCGCTGAGGCACACCGCGCAGCACGGACGTGCCCGTCGCCCCGGCCTGGGCGACGGGCACGCCTGCCGCTGCTACTAGGCTCGGCCCGTGCAGATCTGGCGAGACGTCGACGACGTGCCGGCCGACCTCGGCCGCACCGTGGTGAGCATCGGCAACTTCGACGGCGTGCACCTCGGGCACGCCCACGTGCTCCGCGAGGCGCGGGCCAGTGCCGCGCGCCTCGGCATCGACACGGTCGTGGCGGTGACGTTCGACCCGCACCCGATGGCGGTCCTGCGGCCCGAGCACGCCCCGCCGACCCTGACCTCGATCCACACGCGCGCCCGGCTGCTCGAGGGCGCCGGCGTCGACGCGATCCTGGTGATCGGCTTCGACCGCGAGATCGCGTCCTGGTCGCCGCTGGAGTTCATCGACCGGATCCTCGTCGACACGCTGCACGCCGGCGCGGTCGTCGTCGGCTCCAACTTCCGCTTCGGTGCCAAGGCCGCCGGCGAGGTCGCGACGTTGGTCGAGGCCGGGACGTCCCGCGACTTCGAGACCGTCGGCGTGGCGCTCGACGGCGGACCGCAGGTGTGGAGCTCGACCTATGTCCGCCAGTGCCTGGCCACCGGTGACGTCGCCGGGGCTGCGGAGGCGTTGGGCCGACCGTTCACCGTCCGCGGCACCGTCGTCGAGGGCGACAAGCGTGGCCGCGAGATGGGCTACCCGACGGCCAACGTCCCCATCCCGCCCGTCGACGCGGCCCCCGCCGACGGCGTGTACGCCGGCCGGCTGACCCGGCTCGACACGGGGGAGACCTACCCCGCCGCGATCTCGGTCGGCACCAACCCGACCTTCGACGGCGAGCGGGACCGTCGCGTGGAGTCCTACGTCCTCGACCGTGACGACCTCGAGCTCTACGGCGTCGAGGTCGAGGTCGCCTTCGTCGACCGGCTGCGCGGGATGGTCAAGTTCGAGGGCATGGAGGCCCTCATCGAGACCATGCACGACGACGTACGCCGCGCCCGGGACCTCCTGGCGTGACGCGGCACCACACCGGCGTCGAGGCCTGGTTCCTCTCGCACGGCCTGCCCTACTTCGTCGCCGAGGAGCGCGCCGCTGCCCGTGCCGGGCTGCGGCCCCGCCGCCTGGTCACCCTGACGCTCGTCCTCGTCCTGCTCGCCGCCGGCGTGGCGGCACTGGCCTGGGCCACCGACACGTCCTACGCCGTCGGCCCGGCGGTCTGGCTCTCGGCTGCGGGGCTCGCGCTGCTGTGGTACGCCGCGACCGCCCTGCACGCGCGCCCGATCCTGGGGTTCGCCCTCTCACGCACCCTGGGCAGCGTGCGCTTCCTGGTGCCGATGGCCTCGCGCGCACTGCCGCTGCTGCTCGTCTTCGTGACCTTCCTCTTCGTCAACGCCGAGGCGTGGCAGATGACCACGAACCTCCCGTTCGGACTGCTGTGGTTCACGGTCCTGCTGATGTTCGGCCTGGCGGTGCTGTTCCTGCTCGTGCGGCTGCCCGAGGAGGTCGACCGGGTCGACGACGAGGTGGATGACGACTTCGTCGTGCGCGCATGCGCTGGCACGCCGCTGGAACAGGCGAGCCGGGAGGTCGCCGCGGACCCGAGCATCGACCCGCAGGACCATGCGCAGGTCTCCGGCTTCGAGCGCTGGAACCTCATCCTCGTGCTGCTGGTCATCCAGACCGTGCAGGTGCTGCTGCTCTCGGTGACGGTGTTCGTGTTCTTCATGCTGTTCGGCTCGTTGGTGATGGAGACGGAGACCCAGCTGGCCTGGACCGGCGCGGACACCGTCGGCCAGGCTCCGCTGCTGTCCCACGTCTCGCTGTCGCTGGTGAAGGTCTCGCTGTTCCTCGCGTCGTTCAGCGGCTTCTACTTCACGGTCTCTGCCGTCACCGACGACACCTACCGCCGGCAGTTCTTCTCCGTGGTCGAGAGCCAGCTCGCGCGGGCCGTCGGGATGCGCGCGGTCTACCTCGCCACCCGGGAGCGGGACGGCCACGGCGCCTGACCGGCGTGCCGAGCCCGGACACGCGCGTGGGCGGTGCCCCAGCCACCTCTCCGACGTACGGAATGTGGCTGGCGCACCGCCCACGACGGTGAAGCCTGAGGTCAGGCGTCGAGGTCCTGCTCGACCAGCGCGGCGATCGTGTCGACCGCGGCCTGGTCGTCACCGGCGACCTCGACCGTGTCACCGTTGCCGGCGCCCAGGGTCATGATCATCAGCGAGGAGCTCGCGTCGACGCCGTTGATGGTGACGTCCGAGCCGAGCTCGGCGGCCTTCTCGGCGATGATCGCGGCGGGACGGGCGTGGAGGCCGACGGCGGAGCCGACGACGACGGACTTGCTGGGCATGGTTCTCCTCAAGGGTATGGACTGGGGTCGGACGGGTGACGTGCTCAGACAGTAGCGACGTCGGTGTCGGGCTTGCCGATGCTCTTGAGCGCGATGACGGCAAAGGCACCGACGACCACGCCGGCGGCGAGCGCGATCAGGTAGCCGAGGACGTTCTCGACGGCGAACAGCACGAAGATCCCTCCGTGCGGGGCCCGCACGCCGACCTCCATCGCCATCGACAGCCCGCCCGTGACGGCGCTGCCGGCCATGATGCCCGGGATGACGCGCAGCGGGTCGGCCGCGGCGAAGGGGATGGCACCCTCGGTGATGAACGACAGTCCCAGCAGCCAGCCGGCCTTCCCGTTCTCGCGCTCGGGGATGCTGAACAGCCCGGGCCGAACGACGGTGGCCAGCGCCAGGGCGATCGGCGGGACCATGCCCGCCAGCATGACCGCGGCCATGATCTGGAGCTCGGGTGCGTCGCTGGCCAGTGACGCGCCCCCGACACCGACGGCGGCAAAGGTGTAGGCGACCTTGTTGAGCGGACCGCCCATGTCGAACGCCATCATCAGGCCAAGGACGATCCCGAGGAGGATCGCGCTGCTTCCCGACATCGAGTTGAGCCCCTCGGTCAGCTGCTCCATGAGCCAGGAGATCGGCCTGCCCAGCACGATCAGCATCGTCAGGCCGGCCAGCACCGACGCGAACAGCGGGATGACCAGGACCGGCATCAGGCCGCGGGCCCAGGTCGGCACCTTCCAGCTCGCGATCCAGTGGGCCGCGATGCCGGCCAGGGCGCCGCCGATCATCGCGCCGATGAACCCGGTGGCCGGGTAGGCGACGCCGTCGGAGGTCTGCACGTTGAACAGGTTGGCCGAGAGGCCACCGAGGACGAAGCCCGGTGCGATGCCGGGGCGGTCGGCGATCGCGTAGGCGATGTATCCGCCCAGGGCTGGCAGGAACAGCGCGAAGGCCGTCTTGCCGATGATGAAGAAGAGCGCCCCTATGTAGGCCATCAGTCCGGAGTTGAACAGCGCGTGGTCGAGCCCCAGTGCCTCGGGGTCGGGGAGGTTGAAGAGGCCGTTGTTGACGGCGATGTCACCGTAGGGGCCGACGATCTCGTAGCCACCGAGCAGGAAGCTGAGAGCGATCAGCAGACCGCCCGCGGCCACGAACGGGATCATGTAGGAAACGCCGGTCATCAGGACCCGCCGGACGCGCCCACCCCACGACTCCTCGGCTACGACGCCACCCCCGCCCGAGGCCTCGCCCTCCACGCGCGGCGATCCCGCTGGATCGGCGGCGTAGCGCAGCGCCTCCGCGATCATCGCGTCGGCATCGTCGATCGGGCGCTTCACGCTCGAGCTCACCATCGGCTTCCCGGCGAACCGGCCGCGGTCCCGCACGCCGACGTCGACGGCGAAGATCACCGCGCCGGCGCGGGCGATCGTGTCGTGCGGCAGCGGCGTGGCACCCACCGAGCCCTGGGTCTCGACCGCGATGTCGACCCCGGCGCGCTCAGCGGCGGCCTCGAGGGCCTCGGCGGCCATGTAGGTGTGGGCGATGCCGGTCGGGCACGCGGTGACGGCGACGAGCGACGTCGTGGCGGGAGCAGCGGTGGCTGTCGCGGCAGGAGCCGCGGCGCCGGCGTGCTGCCCGGCGGCGGTCGTCTCCCCGCCACCGGCGACGGCTGCTCCGGCGGGCGCACCGGACGCCGGGGCGGCGTGCTTCGGGGCCGGCGCGGGCTCGCCGAGCTCGTGGGCGACCAGGTCGACGACCTCCTCGTCGCTCTCCGCGGCCCGGAGCGCGTCGGTGAAGGCGGGCTTGACCAGGGCGCGGGCCAGCTTGGTGAGGATGGTGAGGTGGTCGGCGTCGCCGCCGGCCGGCGCGGCGATGAGGAACGCCAGGTCGGCCGGGCCGTCCTTCGCGCCGAAGTCGACGGGCGGCTCGAGGCGCGCGAAGGCGAGCGTCGGCACCTCGACCCCGGCCGTGCGGCAGTGCGGGATCGCGATGCCGCCCGGGAGACCGGTCGCGGAGGTGGACTCGCGCGCGAACGCGTCCTCGATGAGCTGGTCCTTGCTGGTGGCTCGGCCGGCGTCGTCCACGACGCCGGCGAGGGCGCGGATGACGTCGTGCTTGTCCGAGCCCCAGTCGGCGCCCAGCCGGACGAGGTCGGTGGTGATCAGTGAGGTCATGCTGTGCCTCCCGTGGAGGGGGTGAGGGCGGTGACTCCGACGAGCTCCGTGCGGAGCTGCGACGGTTGGGGGATGGTGGTACCGGGGAGCCCTGCGGCGGCGCTGCCGTAGGCGACGGCCAGTGCGAGGCGCTCCGGGGCGGGCAGCCCCCGGATGTCGCCGAGCAGGTAGCCGAAGAGGCTGGAGTCGCCGGCACCGACGGTGCTGACGACTGTGGTGGGGGGCGGGGTCGCGTGCCAGGCGCCGTCGGGCGTCACGAGCACGGCGCCGTTGCCGCCGAGGGTGGCCAGCACGGCTCCGACGCCGCGTTCGATGAGCTGGCGGGCGGCCGCCGCGGTCGCGCGGGGGTCGGACTCCAGCTCGTCGGCGTCGCCGCCGGTGAAGGAGGCGAGCTCCTCGCCGTTGGGCTTCATCAGGTCGGGCGCGGAGTCCGGCAGCGCGTCGACGAGCGCCTGCAGCGGGGCCTCGCTGGTGTCGACGGCCACGCGGCCGCCCACCTCGCGCAGTCGTCGTACGAGCTCGGCGTAGAACCCGGGAGGGGCGCCTGCGGGCAACGACCCGGCGAGCACCGTCCAGTCGGCGCTCGAGGCGCGGACCAGCACGGCCTGCGCCATCAGCTCGAGGTGGAGCGGGAGCACGGCGGCGCCGGGGGAGTTGAGCTTGGTCGTCGTGCCGTCGGGCTCGGTGATCGTGAGGTTGACCCGTACGTCGCCGGCGGGTCGCACCGGCCGGCAGTCGATGCCCGCGCCCAGCAGCTCGATGACGAAGGCGTCGTCCTTGGCGGCGGGTACGACGGCGATGCTGGGGATGTCGGCGGTGACGGCGGCCCGGGAGATGTTGACGCCCTTGCCTCCCGCCTGCGAGGTCACCGACGCCACCCGGTGCACCTGGCCGCGAGCCAGCTCGCCGTCCAGGGCGACCGTGCGGTCGATGCTGGGGTTGGGGGTGAGGGTGAGGATCATGCGACCACCACCTCGATCCCGGCGCTCTCGAGCGCCCGGAGGTCCGCAGGCTCCACGTCGCTGTCGGTGACGAGGACGTCGAGGCTGTCGAGGGTCGCGAACCGCACGGCCGTCTCGACGCCGAGCTTGGTGGAGTCGGCGAGCACGACCGTCTTGCGCGCGCAGGCGATCATCGCGCGCTTGCTCGCCGCCTCGTCGCTGTCGGGGGTGGTGAGCCCGTGGCCGACGGTGAGCCCGTTGGTGGCGATGAACGCCACGTCGGCGCGGAGGTCCGCCAGGGCGGCGACGGTCTCGGCGCCGACCGCGGCGTGGGTCGTGGGCCGCACCTTGCCGGGCAGCAGGTGGAGCTCGATCTGGGGCAGCCCGGCCAGCCGGGTCGCGACCGGCACGGCGTGGGTGATGACGGTCAGCCGGTGGTCGCGGGGGAGGGCGGCGGCGAAGCGCGCGGTGGTGCTGCCCGCGTCGATCACGATGACCGAGTCCGGGGGCGGCAGCAGGGAGACGGCTGCATTGGCGATGGCCTCCTTGGCCTGAGTGTTGGACTGGTCGCGCTCACCGATGCCTGACTCGATGACGGTGAGCGAGCCGGCCGGGACCGCGCCGCCGTGGACGCGTCGGACCAGTCCCATCCGATCGAGCGTGGACAGGTCGCGGCGCACGGTCTCGGTGGTGACCTCGAACTGCTCCGCCAGCTGGACCACCGAGAGCCGGCCGCGCCGACTGATCAGGTGGGCCATCGCCTGCTGGCGCTCTTCCGCGTACATCCGGTCCACCTTCCACGTACGTCGACGAACGATCTGTGTATGTGTTGTTTTAGTCCCGAATGTGTTGCTTGTCAACAACCCGGTGTTCTACGGTGTGTCCATGACCACATCCGCCGACCCATCCGCGACCACGCTCAGCGGGACCCCGGTCGTCCCGGGAGTCGCCGCCGGACCCGTCCTCCACGTGCGCGGCGAGGTGTCGCCCGACGCGATCGCCCGCTACGGCGACGGCGACTTCGCCGACGCCGACGCCGCGCTGACGGCCTACGACGACGCCGCGGCCGCGGTCGCCGAGACCTTCACCGCCAAGGCGGCCTCCGCCCAGGGCGCGGCGGCCCAGGTTCTCACCGCGAGCGCCGGGCTGGCCCGCGACAAGGGCCTGCGCTCGGGCGTCGCCAAGAACCTGCAGGCCGGGCAGGGTCCCGTCACCGCGGTGCAGGGAGCGGTCGAGCAGTTCGTCACGATCTTCACCAACATGGGCGGCCTGATGGCCGAGCGCGTCACCGACCTGCGCGACATCGAGCGGCGCGTGGTGGCCCACCTGGTGGGTGAGCCCGCCCCCGGCGTGCCGACCCCGAGCGAGCCGTCGATCCTGGTGGCCGAGGACCTGGCCCCGAGCGACACGTCCGGCCTCGACCCCGAGCTGGTCACCGCCCTCGTCACCGAGCGCGGCGGCGCCACCAGCCACACGGCGATCATCGCCCGCCAGCTCGGCATCCCGTGCGTGGTCGGCGCCGCCGGCATCATGGCGGTCCCGGCCGGGGCCTTCGTGGTCGTCGACGGCGAGGCCGGCACCATTGAGCAGGGCGCCGACCCCGAGGCGGCCCGCGCGCGCGTCGAGGAGAGCCGTCGCCTCCGCGAGGAGCTCGCCAGCTGGAACGGCCCCGCCGCGACGTCCGACGGCATGCCGGTCAAGCTGCTCGCCAACGTCGCCGACGGCCCCTCCGCCGAGTCCGCGGGGGTCGAGCCGGTCGGGGGAGTGGGCCTGTTCCGCACCGAGCTGTGCTTCCTCGACCAGAAGGAGGAGCCGACCGTCGAGGAGCAGGCGGAGATCTACAGCGCGGTCCTCGCGCCCTACGCAGACGGCCGCTACGTCGTCGTACGCACCCTCGACGCCGGCTCCGACAAGCCGATCGCGTTCGCGACCCACGAGGGCGAGGAGAACCCCGCCCTCGGTGTCCGCGGACTGCGGCTCAGCTTCGACAACCCCGGCCTGATGGACCGCCAGCTCGACGGCATCGCCGCCGCGGCCGAGCGGACCGGCACCGAGACCTGGGTGATGGCGCCCATGGTCGCCACGGTGGCCGAGGCCGCCGACTTCTCCGCCAAGGTCCGCGCGCGCGGGCTCAAGGCCGGCGTGATGGTCGAGATCCCCAGCGCCGCGCTGCTCGCGCACCGGATGCTCGAGGTCGTCGACTTCCTCTCGATCGGCACCAACGACCTCACCCAGTACGCCATGGCCGCCGACCGGATGGCCACCGACCTCGCGCACCTGACCGACCCCTGGCAGCCGGCCGTGCTCCAGCTCATCGCGATCACGGCCCACGCCGGCACCGAGGCCGGCAAGCCCGTCGGCGTCTGCGGCGAGGCGGCGGCCGACCCGCTGCTCGCCACGGCGCTCATCGGGATGGGCATCACGTCGCTCTCCATGGCCGCGCGCGCCGTACGCCCCGTGGGCGCGCAGCTCGGCAAGGTCAGCTTCGAGACGTGCGAGGCGGCGGCCGAGGCCGCCCTGGGTGCTCCCGACCCGATGGCCGCGCGAGCCGCCGTCCGGGAGCTGCTCGGTCACTGAGCGTTGATGGACCCCCGCCTCGTCAGGCGGGACCAGCCTCGGGAGATCGGCCTCCGGCCCGTGGCTCTGGTGATGTCCCCGGAGGCGCCGTCCACCTCAACACGGAGGAACCCATGACATCAGCGTACGACCGCTACCGCGCGGCCGATCTCGACCTGCCGGAGGAAGCCTGGGCCTGGAACCTGTGGGGCGCGGGCGAGGACAACATGGGCAAGGACGGCGCGCCCGAGCTGGTCGCCATCCCCGAGACCGACGCCGACCACATGCTGGTGCGCATCGACAGCGTGGGCCTCTGCTTCTCCGACGTGAAGATCATGCGTCAGGGCGGCAGCCACCCGAAGCTCTACGACCGCGACCTGGCGAAGGAGCCCACCCGGCTGGGGCACGAGGTGAGCCTCACCGTCATCGAGGTCGGTGACCACCTCCAGGACCAGTACCACGCCGGCCAGCGGCTGGCCGTGCAGCCCGACATCTACCAGGACGGCAAGAGCACGGCCTACGGCTACACGATTCCCGGCGGACTGATCCAGTACCACCTCATGGGTGCGGAGATGCTCGAGACCGACGACGGCGCCTGCCTGCTGCCGCTCCCCGACACGATGGGGTACGCCGAGGGCTCCACGCTGGAGCCCTGGGGCTGCGTGATGGCCGCCTACACCCAGCGTCGCCGCCTCGAGCCCAAGGCCGGCGGGACCATGTGGATCGTCGGCCGGCCCGGCGACGAGCGCGACTACCTCTTCTCCTCCGGCCTGGACGCCCCGGCCACCATCGTGATGACCGACGTGCCCGCCTCGGTGGCGGAGCTCGTGGAGCGCACCTCGGCCGACACGGTCGTGCGCAACGGCATCGGCGCCGACGACTACCAGGCACTGGTGGACGAGCTGACCGACGGCGCCGGCTTCGACGACATCGTCATGCTCGATCCTCGTTCCGCGGCGACGGCGGGTGCCGTGGCCAAGCACATCGCCCGGCGGGGCACCCTCAACATGGTGGGCGAGACCGCTCTCGACGGCCTGGTGGACACCGACGTGGGCCGTCTGCACTACGACTACACCGCCTACCTCGGCGGCCGGGGCCCGGACATCGCCGCCTCGTACGGAGAGGCGCGCAACCGCTGTGACCTGCGTCCGCAGGGCACGACGGTCTTCGTGGGCGCCGGCGGCCCCATGGGGCTGATGCACGTCCAGCGGGCCATCCAGCAGCCCGACGGCCCCCGGACGATCGTCGCCACTGAAGTGAGCGACGAGCGCCTGAAGGCCCTCGAGGACCGTCTGGCCCACCTGGCGGCGAGCAACGACTGCGAGCTGCTCACCTTCAACTCGCAGACGTCGGAGGAGTCCCTCCACGACTTCGTCATGGGGATCACCGACGACCGGGGGGCCGACGACGTGGTGGTCAGCGTCCCCATCTCCGGCGTGATGGCCGAGGCCGACACCCTGATGAACGCCGACGGCATGCTGGTCTTCTTCGCCGGTGTCCCCAACGGCACGCTCGCGCCGCTGAACCTGAGCGCGGTGTACCTGGACAACGCCCAGTACACCGGGACGTCCGGACTGACCATCCACGACCAGCAGCAGGTGGTCGACCTGGCCAACCGGGGTGAACTCTCCCCGGGATCCATCGTGGGCGCCGTCGGCGGCATGCGCGCGGCCAAGGACGGGCTCCAGGCCCTGGTCGACGGCAGCTACTCCGGGAAGGTCCTGATCTTCCCCCAGATCCACGACCTCCCGCTCATGGGGCTCGACGAGCTGAAGGAGAAGCTCCCGGACGTCGCCGCGAAGCTGGGACCCGGCGACACCTGGAACGACGAGGCGGAGAAGGCGCTCTTCGACAGCCAGCTGAGCGGCTAGCGCCGCCTGTCCGGGGCAAAGCCACAAGGTCGGGCACAAATCGTGCCCGAATGCTTGGCAACATGCCCGAACGTGAGGTTTAATCGCGACATCATGTGATGGGGGTCACCCCCGCGTTCGACTGGAGGACATCAGCATGGCCACAACATTCACGGCCCCCACCGGCTCCGGTGCCAGGGTGCGCGTGCAGAAGTTCGGCACCTTCCTCTCCAACATGATCATGCCCAACATCCCGGCACTGATCGCGTGGGGACTGCTCACCGCCCTGGTCATCGACGTCGGCTGGCTGCCGAACGCCGACCTCGCCACGATGGTCGGCCCGATCATCCACTACGCCCTTCCGATCCTCATCGCCGCGACGGGCGGCCGCATGGTCCACGGCGACCGCGGTGCCGTGGTCGGTGGCTTCGCGGTGATGGGAGCGATCGCCGGCTCCGACCTGCTCGTGGCGAACTTCAACGCCGACCTGCCCGCGGGCGACGCCCCGCTCGGCCAGGTGCACATGTTCATCGGCGCGATGATCCTCGGCCCCCTGACGGCCTACATCATGAAGCGGCTCGACGCCCTCTGGGACGGCAAGGTCAAGGCCGGCTTCGAGATGCTCGTCAACATGTTCTCGGCCGGCATCCTGGCGTTCGTGATGGCGATCGTCGGGTTCTGGGTCGTCGCTCCCGTGGTCAACGAGGTCATGGAGGTCCTGGGCAACGCGGTCGAGTGGCTGGTGGACAACAACCTGCTGCCGCTGACCTCGATCGTCATCGAGCCCGCGAAGGTCTTCTTCCTCAACAACGCCATCAACCACGGCGTCCTGACCCCGCTGGGTCTCACCGAGGCCGCGGACACCGGCAAGTCGGTGCTGTTCCTGCTCGAGGCGAACCCCGGTCCGGGCCTCGGCCTGCTGCTCGCCTACTCGTTCTTCGGCCGCGGTGTGCCGAAGGCGACCGCCCCCGGCGCGGCGATCATCCAGTTCTTCGGCGGCATCCACGAGATCTACTTCCCCTACGTGCTGATGAAGCCGCGCCTGATCCTCGCCATGATCGCCGGCGGCATGACCGGCGTCGCGATCAACGTGGCGTTCGACGTGGGCCTCCGGGCGCCCGCGGCCCCGGGCTCGATCTTCGCGGTGTACGCACAGACCGCCAGGGGTGACTACCTCGGAGTGACCCTCGGCGTCTTCGGCGCCGCGGCCGTCACGCTCGTCGTGGCGTCGCTGCTGCTGAAGATGGACAAGTCCGACGACGAGGGTGACCTGACCGCTGCGACCGCGCAGATGGAGGCCACCAAGGGCAAGAAGTCGTCGGTCGCCGGCGCCCTGACAGGTGGCGTGGCCACGGCCACCGCCACCGCCACCCGCGAGATCCGCAACATCGTCTTCGCGTGCGACGCGGGGATGGGGTCCTCGGCGATGGGTGCCTCGGTGCTCCGCAAGAAGATCCAGGACGCCGGGCACCCGGAGGTGACGGTCGTCAACAAGGCGATCGCCAACCTCGAGGACAGCTACGACCTCGTGGTCAGCCACCAGGACCTCACCGACCGGGCCCGCCAGAGGACACCGTCCGCCGAGCACGTCTCGGTCGACAACTTCATGGCCAGTCCACGCTACGACGAGATCGTGGAGATGGTCCGCGAGAACAACCGGACCTGACGCCCGGACGGTCGAGCCCGGCCCTCCCCCCGGGGAGGCCGGGCTCGACCCTTCGGCGACCACCCTCCGCCGCGAGCGTGTGGTCTGATGATTTCCACCCAGGATCTCCAGCCAAGATTTTCCAGCCAACCCGACACTGCGAGGAAGAGAGACGCCCCATGAGCGACGTACTGAGCAGGGAGGCCATCGTGCTCGGCGGCCAGGCCACGGACAGGGACGCAGCGATCACCGAGGCCGGTCGGCTGCTGGTCGCGAGCGGCGCGGTCGACGAGGCCTACGTCGACGCCATGCACGAGCGCGAGACCTCGGTCTCCACGTTCATGGGCAATGGGCTCGCCATCCCGCACGGCACCAACGAGGCGAAGGCGCTGATCCGCCACACCGCGATCTCGTTCGTCCGCTACGACCAGCCGATCGACTGGAAGGGCAGCCCGGCCCGCTACGTCGTGGGCATCGCGGGTGCGGGTGACGACCACCTGACCGTGCTGCAGGCCCTCGCCGGCGCGTTCACCGACGACGCCAGCATCGCCGCCCTCGACGCGGCGCAGACCCCGGACGACGTGCTCGCCGTCCTGGGCGACGTCAGCGCCTGAGGCGGTCAGACCGCAGTGACGGCGACGGGTACGCCGTTGAGCGCGGCGTTCCCCGACACGTCGAGCAGCTCGGGGTCGGTGAGGTCGTTGACGGAGACGCCCGGCACCTCGCGGCTGCGTGACATCAGGACGCCGTCGCCCGCGTGGCCGTAGCCGTGGGGGAGCGAGACCACGCCCGGCATCAGGTCGTCCGACGCGGCCACCTCCACCTCCACCGACCCGACCCGCGAGGTGACCCGCACGCGCGAGCCGTCCTCGATGGCACGCTGCGCCAGGTCGTCGGGGTTCATCAGCAGCTGGTGGCGCGGCCGGCCACGGGTGAGCCGCTCGGAGTTGTGCATCCAGGAGTTGCAGTCGCGCTGGTGGCGGCGGCCGATGAGGACCAGCTCGTCGGCTGCGGGAGCCGGGACGCGCGCGAGACGGGCCACGTCCTCCACCACCAGGGCGGGCGCCAGGTCGACCCGCTTGCTCCGCGCCGGCAACCGGTCGGGCAGCTGGCCGCCGCGGAGCGGACCGAGGTCGACGCCGGCCGGTCGCCTGCGGAGCTTGGCCAGGGTGACGCCGCTCGACCCGCGGCGCAGCAGCTGCCCGATGAGGAAGGTGGGGCTCGCGGTCAGCCGGGCCCGTTGCACCAGCCGCTTCTTGAGCGGGGCCTTGCGGTCCAGGCGCGCTGCCGTGCGCAGGGTGATCTCGCGGAAGACCTCCCAGTCGTGGCGCTGGTCGGGCTCCTTCTCGAAGACGGCCGGGGTGAAGCGGGCCGTGTTGCGCACGGCCAGCAGGTGGAAGACGAGGTCGTAGTGGTCGCGCTCGAGCGCCGTGGTGGGCGGCAGGATCACGTCGGCGTGCCGGGTGGTCTCGTTGACGTAGATGTCCACGGCGGCCATGAAGTCGAGGTCGCGCAACGCGCGGTCGAGCCGGGCGCCGTCGGGCGTCGACAGCACCGGGTTCCCGGCGACAGTGAGCAGGGCCCGGACCTGTCCCTCGCCGGGCGTCTCGATCTCCTCGCGCAGCGCCGCCACGGGAAGCTCGCCGGCGGTCTCCGGCAGCCCGCGCACCCGCGAGCGCCAGGCGTCGTGGTGGCCGCGGCCGATCAGCCCCGTGCCCACAGCGTCGATCGCCGGGGTCGTGAACATCGCTCCGCCGGGGCGGTCGAGGTTGCCGGTGAGCACGTTGAGGCAGGTCACCGCCCACTGGCACACGGTGCCCCACGGGCCGGCGGACACGCCGATCCGGCTGTAGACGACGCCGGAGTCCGCGGCCGCGAGCTCGCGGGCGAGGCGGCGGACCTCCGCCGCCGGCAACCCGCTGACCGCCTCGGCGCGCTCGGGGGTGAACCCGGCGACGAGCTCGACCACCGTGTCCAGCCCGTCGACGTACGACGCCACGGTGGGCAGGTCGTTGGGCGAGGCCTCGGCGGTGAGGACGTGCAGCATCGCGAGCAGCACCCACGCGTCGGTGCCCGGTCGGACGAAGTGGTGCTCGTCGGCCACCTTGGCGGTCTCGGTGCGGCGCGGGTCGAGGACGACCATCCTGCCGCCGCGCGCCCGCAGGTCGCGCAGGCGCTGCGGGAAGTCGGGCACCGTCATCAGCGAGCCGTTGGAGGCCATCGGGTTGCCGCCGACCACGAGGAACCACGACGTGCGGTCGATGTCGGGGATCGGCAGGAAGAGCTGGTGGCCGAAGACGAGGTGTGCCACGAGCTGGTGGGGGAGCTGGTCGACCGAGGTGGCGGAGTAGCGGTTCCTCGTCCGGAACGACTTGAACATCGCAGTGCCGTGCGTCATCGACCCCAGGCTGTGGGCGTTGGGGTTGCCGAGGTAGACGCCGAGCGCGTCGTCGCCGTGCTCGTTGATCACGCGCGCGAGGTTGTCGGCGACCAGGTCGAACGCCTCGTCCCAGCCGATCTCCTGCCACCGGGCGTGGTGGCCATCGCCGACACGACGGACCGGGCGCCGCAA
This sequence comes from Nocardioides sp. P5_E3, assembly GCF_054049275.1. Lineage (NCBI taxonomy): Bacteria > Bacillati > Actinomycetota > Actinomycetes > Propionibacteriales > Nocardioidaceae > Nocardioides > Nocardioides sp. P5_E3. The sequence continues at coordinate 6,601 of NZ_JBFUMR010000033.1, read as the reverse complement.
CCGGTCGGGGTCGGCGTACACGTCGGCGATCGCCACCCCCTTCGGGCAGATGTGCCCGCGGGACAGGGGATCGGCCGGGTTGCCGCGCACGCCGACGACGTCACGCCCCTCGATCGTCAGCTCGAGGCCACAGATCGCCTCGCAGAGGTTGCAGACACCGATCCGCCTCTCGCCCATGTGTGGATCGTCGCACGCCGCACCTCCCACAGGGGGATGACAGCGCAGCGGTCGCGCGCCAGACTCGGCCGAGCCCGGGCCGGGCCACAGGGCCGCCGGGCAGCATCCACCAACAGAACGGAGCACGTCATGGGTTTCGGAGGGCCGATCGGCCTGATCGTCGTGGGACTGATCCTCGCGCTGGCGTTCAACCAGCAGCAGGTGGGTCCCCTCGAGGTCACCACCCTGGGATGGATCCTGGTCCTGGCCGGGGTGCTGTGGCTGGTGCTCACGCTGATCCAGCAGAACACCAAGCGGCAGCACACCACGACCGCCACCACCACCGACGCCCAGGGTCGCCAGGCGTCGACGCAGCGGACCACCGAGTCCGACCCGCCGGCCCCGCCGGCCGTCTGAGCCGCTCGCGGTCCACGTGAACAGGAGCCCCCGCCGGACACGGCGGGGGCTCCTGCGGCGTCGGGCGTGGATTGGGGGAGCCGAGCCGCTCGTTGGTACGCTCGACCGGTTGCCCAGGAGGGCGACACGCCGTCACGACGGCCGCGGAACCAGAGTGCCCCGGTGAACAGGCCCGGGCGCGCCGCGCAACGAGAACCGAAGGAGCCCCCATGTCGATTGGTACCGACGCGGAGACCAAGAAGAAGATCATCGCCGAGTACGCCCTGACCGAGGGTGACACCGGTTCCCCCGAGGTCCAGATCGCGCTGCTCAGCCACCGCATCTCGCACCTCACCGAGCACCTCAAGACGCACAAGCACGACCACCACAGCCGTCGTGGTCTGCTGCTGCTCGTCGGCCAGCGCCGCCGCCTGCTCAACTACCTGCAGAAGACGGAGATCGAGCGCTACCGCTCCATCGTCGAGCGCCTCGGCCTCCGCCGCTGAGTCACGGAGCGGCTCCCCGCCACGGGGAGCCGCTCCTCTCACATCCGGGCCGCGCCGCGCTAGTGTCGTCCCGGCACAACTGAAACAACACCCAACAGGAGCGACCCGCCTCGTCGCCCGGTCCTCGGTAGTGGCCTTCAGATCCCCGCCCTCGGGCGCGTCGATCTGCGGGCCTCGATCGAAGACCGGCCCCGCGGGACCTTCGATGGTCCACCGCATGAGGGGTGGACGCCGCGGATCGCTCCGCGAAGAGAAAGCAGGATCCTGCTTCCATGAGTGAACCCATCATCTCCGCTGTCGAGACCGTCCTCGACAACGGCAAGTTCGGCAAGCGCACGGTCAAGTTCGAGACCGGCCTGCTCGCCCGCCAGGCCGCCGGCTCCGTCACGGCCTACCTCGACGACGAGACCATGCTGCTCTCGGCGACGACCGCGGGCAAGACGCCCAAGGACCACTTCGACTTCTTCCCCCTGACGATCGACGTCGAGGAGCGGATGTACGCCGTGGGCCAGATCCCCGGCTCCTTCTTCCGCTCCGAGGGTCGCCCGGGCGAGGACGCGATCCTCACCTGCCGCCTCATCGACCGGCCGCTGCGCCCGACCTTCAAGAAGGGCCTGCGCAACGAGGTCCAGGTCGTCATCACCGTCATGGCGCTCGACCCCGACATGCCCTACGACGTGCTGGCCATCAACGCCGCGTCGCTGTCGACCCAGCTCTCCGGCCTGCCGTTCTCCGGCCCCGTCGGCGGCGTCCGCGTGGCGCTCATCGACGGTCAGTGGGTCGCGTTCCCCAGCCACTCGCAGCTCGAGTCGGCCGTCTTCGACATGGTCGTCGCCGGTCGCGTCACCGAGACCGGTGACGTCGCCATCATGATGGTCGAGGCCGAGGCGCCCGAGGACACCATCGCCCTCGTGCAGGGCGGCGCCCAGGCGCCGACCGAGGAGGTCGTGGCCGGTGGCCTCGACGCCGCCAAGCCCTTCATCAAGCAGCTCGTCGAGGCGCAGGCCCAGCTCGCCGCCGAGTCCGCCAAGCCGGTCCAGGACTTCCCCGTCTTCCTCGACTACGAGGACGACGTCTACGCGGCCGTCGAGGCCGCCGCGAAGGACGACACCGCCGCCGCGATGACCATCGCCGACAAGCAGGAGCGCGAGCTCAAGGTCGACGAGATCAAGGCCGCGCTGGTCGAGAAGCTCTCCGGCCAGTTCGAGGGTCGCGAGAAGGAGATCGGCGCGGCGTTCCGCTCGCTCAACAAGGCGCTGGTCCGCCAGCGCGTGCTGCGCGACAAGATCCGCATCGACGGCCGCGGCCTGGCCGACATCCGTCCGCTGCACTCCGAGGTCAACGTGATCCCGCGCGTCCACGGCTCGGCGCTGTTCGAGCGTGGCGAGACCCAGATCCTGGGCGTCACCACCCTCAACATGCTCAAGCTCGAGCAGCAGCTCGACACGCTGTCGCCGGAGAAGCACCGCCGCTACATGCACAAGTACGTCTTCCCGCCGTTCTCCACCGGCGAGACCGGTCGCGTGGGCTCGCCCAAGCGCCGCGAGGTCGGCCACGGTGCGCTCGCGCGCCGCGCGATCCTGCCCGTGCTTCCGTCGCGCGAGGAGTTCCCCTACGCCATCCGCCAGCTCTCCGAGGCCATGGGCTCCAACGGCTCCACCTCGATGGGCTCGGTCTGCGCCTCGACCCTGTCGCTGCTGCAGGCCGGTGTGCCGCTGAAGGCCTCCGTCGCCGGCATCGCGATGGGCCTCATCTCCGACGTGGTCGACGGCGAGACGCAGTACGTCGCGCTGACCGACATTCTCGGCGCCGAGGACGCGTTCGGTGACATGGACTTCAAGGTCGCCGGTACGCGCGAGTTCGTCACGGCCCTCCAGCTCGACACCAAGCTCGACGGCATCCCCGCCGAGGTGCTGGCGTCCGCCCTCAACCAGGCCCGCGACGCGCGTCTGGCGATCCTCGACGTGATGGCCGAGGCCATCGACGCCCCGGAGGAGATGTCGGTGCACGCGCCGCGCATCATCACCGTCCGCGTGCCCGTCGACAAGATCGGCGAGGTGATCGGTCCCAAGGGCAAGGTCATCAACCAGATCCAGGACGACACGGGCGCGACGCTGTCCATCGAGGACGACGGCACGGTCTACATCGGTGCGACCAACGGCGAGGCAGCCGAGGCCGCCAAGGCCGCGGTCAACGCGATCGCCAACCCGACGATGCCCGAGATCGGCGAGCGCTACCTCGGCACCGTGGTCAAGACGACCAACTTCGGTGCCTTCGTCTCGCTCATGCCGGGCAAGGACGGCCTGCTCCACATCAGCAAGCTCCGCGCCCTGGCCGGTGGCAAGCGCGTGGAGGCCGTCGAGGACGTGCTGTCGGTGGGCCAGAAGGTCCAGGTCTCGATCGCCGAGATCGACGACCGCGGCAAGCTCTCGCTGGTCCCCGTCGTCGACGAGGCGGAGGGTGACTCCGAGGAGTCGGTCGACGCCCCCGAGGCCGTCGACGCCGAGTGACCTGACGCTCCTGCTCCACCCACGACCGGTCGGCCGTCTGGCCGGCCGGTCGTGGCGCTTCACCCCCTGCGCCACTCGTGAACCGCCCCTGCTCCGCCCGGAAGGACCCCTGTGCAGAAGAACGGCACCACCCGCACCCTCCACACCGTGAAGGACGCCGACGGCGCGGTCACCTCGCGCGTACGACGTACGGTCCTGCCCAGCGGCCTGCGCGTCGTCACCGAGCAGATGGCCGGCACCCGCTCGGCGAGCATCGGCATCTGGGTGGCGGTCGGCTCGCGCGACGAGACGCCCGCGCTGCACGGCTGCTCGCACTTCCTCGAGCACCTGCTCTTCAAGGGCACCCCCGAGCGCACGGCGATGGACATCTCCGTCGCGCTCGACGCGGTCGGCGGCGAGTTCAACGCCTTCACGACCAAGGAGTACACGGTCTTCCACGCGCGGGTCCTCGACGAGGACCTCGGCACCGCCGTCGACGTGCTCGGTGACATGGTCACCGCCTCGACCATCACCGCGGCCGACGTCGAGGCCGAGCGCGACGTCATCCTCGACGAGATCGCCATGCACGACGACGACCCGGACGACGTGGTGCACAACCTCTTCGCGCACCAGGCGTGGGGTGACACCCCGCTCGGTCGCCCGATCGCCGGCACCGACGCCTCGATCACCGCGATGACCCGCGCCCAGATCCAGCGCTTCTACCGGCGCCACTACCGCCCCGACAACATGGTCGTGTCGGTCGCCGGCAACATCGACCACGCCACCGTCGTACGCCAGGTGCGGCAGGCGTTCGGTCGCGGCGGCTTCCTCGAGGGAGCGGCCGACCCGACGCCCTCAGTGCAGTCCGAGCGCGCCCGCAAGGTGACCCCCGGCGAGGCGCGCACCATCCGCCCGCAGGAGCAGGTCAACCTGGTCCTCGGGGTCAAGGGGATGACCCGCACCGACCCCCGCCGCTACACCCTCGGCGTGCTCAACACCGCCCTCGGCGGCGGCACCTCCTCGCGGATGTTCCAGGAGGTGCGCGAGCTGCGCGGCCTGGCCTACTCCGTCTACTCCTTCGCCAGCCACCACGCCGACGCAGGTGTCGTCGGGGTCTCGGTCGGCTGCTTGCCCGGGAAGTACGCCGCCGTGCTCGAGACCGTGCGCAGCGAGCTGGCCAAGGTCGCGGCCGAGGGCCTGACCGACGAGGAGGTCGAGCGCGGCAAGGGCCAGCTCAAGGGCGGCCTCGTGCTCGGCCTGGAGGACTCCGGCTCGCGGATGTCGCGCATCGGCAAGGCCGAGCTCGTCCACGACGAGCTGCTCACGATCGACGAGGTGGTCGACCGGATCGAGGCCGTCACCCCCGAGGACGTCGCCACGCTCGCCCGGGAGCTCTTCACCCAGCCCGAGCTGCTCGCCGTCGTGGGGCCCACGAAGTCCTGACGCTCAGCGCTTGGCGATGATCCCGATGACCGGGGGAGCCTTCTGCTCCACGACGCTGACCCGGAAGCCGCCGCGGAGGAGGTTCTCGGAGGCCTTCTTCACGATGTTGGGCACCAGCTCGGGACGGGCGGCCTCGTAGAAGAGGTAGACCGCGCCCCCGGGGACGACGCGCTCGTGCAGGAGGGCGACCTCGTCGTCGCAGGGGCGCACCCAGAACAGGTTGACGTTGAACGCGAAGACCTTGTTGAGGCGCTTGACCGGGACGCGGAGCGTGGCGAGGTCGATCTGGCGCACGACGAGCCGGCCGGCGTCGACGTACTTCTGGTTGCGGCGCTTGGTGCGGTCCACGCCCGACTCGGATCGGTCGATCGCGAACAGCTTGCCGGTCTCCAGCTTGGCGCAGATCGCCTCGGCGCCGGCGCCGGGACCGCAGCCGATCTCGAGGACCTGGTCGGCCGGTTGGACGTCCATGAGGTCGACGGCCCACTTGATGCGCGGCGGGATGGTCGAAGCAGGCATGGCCCACAGCCTGCCAGACGGCTGTTCGCGCGTCAGCCACCGCCACACACCGATACGCACAGGCCGATACGGTTGACCGCGTGAGCACAGGAGACGATGCACAGGTCCGGGCACAGATCCGGGTGGGCGTGCTGGGCGCCCGCGGCAAGGTCGGCTCGGAGGTCTGCCGGGCCGTCGACGGGGCCACCGACGCCGAGCTGGTGGCCTCGGTGGACGCCGGCGACGAGCTCGAGGAGCTCGCCCGGGCTGGCGCCGAGGTGGTCGTGGACTTCACCCACCCCGACGTCGTGATGGACAACCTGCGCTTCTGCATCGAGCACGGCATCCACGCCGTCGTCGGCACGACCGGCTTCGACCAGCCCCGGCTCGACCAGCTCGAGGCCTGGCTCGCCGACGCCCCGGGTGTCGGCGTGCTGATCGCCCCCAACTTCTCCATCGGCGCGATCCTGATGATGCGCTTCGCCGCGCAGGCCGCCCCGTTCTTCGAGTCGGTCGAGGTCGTCGAGCTGCACCACCCCGACAAGGCCGACGCCCCGTCCGGCACCGCGCGGCGCACGGCTGAGCTGATCGCCGCCGCCCGCCGCGACGCCGGCAGTGCCCCGATGCCCGACGCGACGTCCACCGGCCTCGAGGGCGCGCGTGGCGCCGACGTCGACGGCGTCCGTGTGCACGGCCTGCGCGTCCGCGGCCTCGTGGCGCACCAGGAGGTCATCCTCGGGACGGCCGGGGAGACCCTGACGATCCGCCACGACTCCCTCGACCGGGTCTCGTTCACGCCCGGCGTGCTCACGAGCATCCGCGCCATCGGCGACCACCCGGGCCTCACCGTCGGGCTCGACGCCTTCCTCGACATCGGCTGAGTCCCGGAGCCGAGCGCCCTTCCCGGAGCGCCAGCGGGCGTAACCCGCCGTCGCGGCCGCTCGTTGGGGAGGGTGTCGGGCCCACTCGGGTGCCCGGCCCACCTCTCGGAAGGCCCCATCCATGCGCAGAACCGCAGGACTCGCCGCGCTCGCCGTCGCCGCCGCCACCGCGGCGGCGCTGCCGCTGACCACCGCCTCGACCGCGCAGGGCGCGCCCGCGGCGGTCCGGGCC
>NZ_JBFUMR010000032.1:0-57810 GCF_054049275.1 Nocardioides sp. P5_E3 | reverse complement strand
GCGCCGGCTGCGGCGCCCGCGCGGCCCGGGCGCCGGCGAGCGCCGTGCGGTCGAAGGAGAACGGCCGGTCGAGGGCGCCGACGAGAGCACCGGCGGTCAGGTTGGCCTCGTCGAAGGGCTGGAGCGGGTGGTGCACCAGCACGTCGTCGCGCACGGGCGCGCTGCTCGTGCGGTCGAGCGCGTCGAGGAGCTCCCCGAGCGGCACCGCGGGCGGCTTGTCGTCGTTGGTGTGCTCGCCGCGGCCGGCGTAGGTCACGACCAGCGTCTCGGTCGCCGCACCGATCGCGTCGAGGAGCAGCTGCCGGTCCTCGGAGCGGATGTCGCGCTCACCGGTCATCGGCCGCCGGGCCAGGACGTCGTCGCCGTCGACGGCCTCGAGGCGCGGGAAGACGCCGTCGTCGAGCCCGACGAGGCACACCACGCGGTGCGGGACCGAGCGCATCGGCACCATCGTGCACACGGTGAGGGTGCCGGTGCGGAAGTTGCTCCGCGTCGGCCGTCCGCGCAGCCGGTGGCGCAGCAGGGCGCGTACGTCGGCGTGGCGCAGGCGGGTCTCGTGGTCGCCGACCCCGGCCGAGATGCGGACCAGCTCGCGGTCGAACTGCGCGACCCGCCACGCGTCGTCTGACCCGCTGAGGGTGAGCCCGTGCACCGCCCGGCCGAGGGCGGTCGTCCAGTCGGCGACGGACGTCGCGGACGAGGCCGCCCGCACGAAGGTGTGGAGGCGGTCGACCATCTCCGCGAAGCTCCCGACGAGGTCGAGGTGGCCGTCGCCGACGTCGTCGAGCGGGAGCGTGCTGCCGACGAACCGGTGTCCCTCGCCGGACATCGCCGCACCCAGGAGGACGCGCTGCAGGCCCGAGAGCCACGTGTTGGCGTCGAGGTCGAGCCCGAACGCGGCCCGGTGGTCGCGGTCGTAGCCCCAGCGGATGGCCGCCTGGTCGACCCACCTGGCCATCCGCTCGAGGTGGTCGTCGGTGAAGCCGAAGCGGGCCCGCACCGGCTCGGACGCGGCGAGGTCGAGGACGGAGGTGGCGGTCATCCGGCCGGCCGCCAGCTCGACGAGGTCGGCGGCGACGCCGAGGAGCGGGTTGGTGGCGCCGGGCGACCGGTCGGCCAGGCGGACGCGGAGCCGGTGGGCCGGGTGCCCGACGTCCTCACGGGTCACGTCGGCCAGGCCGAAGCCGGCCGAGATGAGCGGCGCGTAGGTCTCGATGTCGGGGCACATGACGAGGATGTCGCGAGGCTCGAGCGTCGGGTCGTCCTCGAGGAGCCCGACCAGCACCTCGCGGAGCACGTCGACCTGTCGCGCAGTCCCGTGGCAGGCGTGCACCTGCACCGAGAGGTCGACGCCCGCGCGCACCCGCGTGGCGGCCTCGCTCGGGTCGGGCACCCGGTTGGCGCGGAGGTCGGCCTGCAGCCAGCCGAGCAGGGTGGCCGGGTCGGCGTGGCCCGCGGGGTGCTGCTCGGCCGTCAGGTCGCCGAGCGTGCGGCGCAGCTCGCGGGAGTCGCGACCCAGCGAGGCGAGCAGGGGGTGCCCGACCACGTCGGCGGACCGGTCGTCGGCGCGCGCCACCGGCCCCGCGGCGGCCGCCGGCGCCAGCGCCTCCCACAGCGCGGGGGACGGCTGGGGCAGCCACAGGTGGACGTCGCGGTGCTCACCGAGGGCACGCAGCAGCTCGACCTCGGTCACGGGCAGGCGGGTGTGCCCGAACAGCGAGAGCCGGGCGGGGAGGTCGAGGCCGTCGCCACCGTCGCGCAGCTGCGCGAGCGTCGTGGCGTGGCGCAGGTCGGGTGCGGGCGCCTCGACGCGGGCGACGAGCCGGCGCCACAGCTCGGCCTGCCACTGCAGGTCGGGATCGAGCGGGCCGCCGGCCCCGTCGGTGTCGTCGCCCGCCCGCCAGTCGCGGACGAGCTGCGGGCGCTGGACGGCGTAGGAGGAGAACAGGCCGGCGAGCCGGCGAGCCACGGCGTAGCGGCGGGCCGACCGCTCGTCGGCCGGGTCGCCGCCGCCGAGGTGGGTGGTGAGGTCCTCGAAGCCCGGCGCGCCCATCGCCTCGTCGACCACCTCGAGCAGCGGCCACGCCAGCCGGTCGGGGCTCCAGGGGTCCTCGGCGTCGCGATCGAGCAGCATCGACACCAGCGAGTGGGGCGTCACGAAGTCGACGCCGGCGCACACGCCGTCGCCGCCGCGGGTGCCCACACCGAGCCGGTGCGAGAGCCGCTGGGTGAGCCACCGCTCCACCCCGCGCGCGGGCACGACGACGACCTCGCGCGCGAACGGGTCGGGGAGCGGGGTGACCAGCAGGTCCGCGAGGCCGTCGGCGAGCGCGTCGGTGCGCTCGGCGGCGTGGAGGTGCAGGGTCACGGCGCCACCCTATGAGCGGTGACCGACACCCGCGCGGGCGGCGCGGTCGGCTGTGGACGGGACCGCTCTGCTTCGAGGGGTCGACGCGGTCGGGGTCGCGGCCTCGGGTCGTGTCCGGCACCTACCCCGGTCCGGCGCCCCGATGCGCCATGATCGGTGGGTGCGGAGCCTGGCCCTCGTCGCGGTGGCGCTGCTCGGCGCGCTGCCGCTCGTGGCCTGCGAGGACGAGCCGCCCCCGCCGGAGCGCCTGGAGATGACCTGGGCCGAGCACCCGCTGCCAGCCCACCCCGGCCCGCCCGGTCGTACGGTCGTGCGCGACGCCGTGGAGTGCGGCGAGGGGTGGTGGGTCGCCGGGGCGGTGTTCCTCGACCGGCCGACCGAGACCCGCGACACCCGCCCGGCGCTGTGGTTCTCCGCCGACCGGGAGCGGTGGGAGCCGGTGCCGATCGAGGCGCACACCTACTGGGGCCGCCGGGCGATCCTCAACTCGATCGCCTGCTCACGCGACCGGATCGCCGTGGTGGGAGCCCGGTCCGGCGGCGCCCACGGCAACCCGCGGGTGACGACCTTCTGGCTGGACGGCGAGACCCTCGTCGACGTACGCACCGTGTTCACGCAGTACGGCGGCGTCAGCGCGACCAACGTCGGACCGATCGCAGGCGGCCCGGCCGGCTGGCTGATCACGGGCAACCGGACCTCGGGGCCCGGGGTGTGGGTCACCGACGACCCGCGCGAGTTCACCCTGGTCGAGGCCGAGCCCGGCCTGACCGACGACGGCGACCTGGAGTCGCTCGCGCAGGGCGCGGGCTGGACCGGCGAGGAGTGGCTCGTGGTGGGTGCGGGCGCCCGCACGGGCCGTCACCTCGAACCGGACCCGCTCGCCTGGACCTCGCCCGACGGCCTGTCGTGGACGCCCGAGGACATGCCGGCGACCCCTGGGGCTCAGGACGCGCACCGCGTGACGCGGCTCGACGACGGGCGGCTGCTGGCCGTGGGCCGCAGCGACGACACGTACGCCGCCTGGGTGCGCGACGACGACGGGTGGCAGGACCCGGTGGAGTTCGGCCGGATCGCGGAGTCGTGGCGCGGGGCGCCGTACGTCGCCTCGCTGGCGACCACGCCGATCGGGGTGATGGCGACCGTCAGCACCGGCGACCACTACGAGCTGTGGCACACCGGCGACGGCAGGGAGTGGCAGCGGGTGGAGGTCCCCCTCGAACCACAGACCGCCGGCGACCACACGTTGATGGTGGCCGCCGGCGGTGAGGTGCTGGTCGTCGCCGATGCGGGCGACGGCGGGCACGTGTGGGCAGGATCGCCCGTCAGCTCTTGAAGGCGTCCTTGATCTTCTCGCCGGCCTGCTTGACGTTGGCCCCGGCCTGGTCGCCCCGGCCCTCGGCCTCGAGCTTCTCGTCGTCGGTCGCCTTGCCGGTGGCTTCCTTCGCCTTGCCCTTGAGCTCGTCGGTCTTGTTGTCGAACTTGTCGTCCAGACCCATCGTCGTTCCTCCTGGTGTGTCGTCGGTGCGGACCAGGTGGTCCTGACATCCAACCTGCCACGGGGGTGGGTGCACACCACACCCGTGCGGGTGGACCGGGTCGCGGTCAAGTCGACCGCAGTGACGCGGGGAGGGACTCGTTCGTGCCGCCGAGCTGCGGGCGGAGGCGCTCGGGGGGGCGGGGTGTGCTCGATCTCGTCCGCCCGGAGCGCGTCCATCCGCCAGATGACGGCGCAGCCGACGATCGCGACGAGGATGGCGGCGGTGCTGATGAGGATCACGGTGACCATGGGAGTCTCCTGACGTCCGGTGGGTGGCAGTCGGCTGGATGCGACAAAACCTCTACACATCTGTATAAGTTATCCAGACACGTCTGACAAGGTCAGGCGATGAACTTTCTGAGGAGGGCACGTGGCGGACGGGGTCACGGAAGGGTTCAGCATCGGCGTGCTGGCGGCGCGCGCGGGCGTGACGCCGGGGGTGCTGCGCACCTGGGAGAACAGGTTCGGGTTTCCCCGCGGCGAGCGTTCGGCCTCGGGGCACCGCCGCTTCACCGACGTCGACGTGGCGCTGGTGCGACAGGTGCTGGAGGTCCGCGACTCCGGCCTCCCCCTGCAGGTGGCGATCGACTCCGTGGTGCGGGCGCAGGACGTGGGCGAGGAGCGATCGGCGTTCGCCGCAGCCGCCGAGGCCGTCCCCGGCGCACGTCCGCTCCGCCTGCACCGGCGCGCACTGATCGCCGCCTCCCACGCGGTCGAGGACGAGTGCCTCGCCCGCGGCGACCGGTCGGTCGTGCTGGGTGCCTTCCAGCTCGGTCACCGCTACGCGTCCTCGCGGCACCGTTGGGAGGAGCTCGGCCGCACCGCGGCGTGGGCCGCGGTCGTGGCGGACTTCGACGCCGACACCGACCCGGGCGCCGACCTCGAGGCCTCCCCGGTGCGCTGCCAGCTGCCGGGCGACTCCCCGCTGCGCCGGGAGTGGGCCGTGGTCTGCCTGGGCGAGTCGTACGCCGCCCTCGTTGCCGCGTGGGAGGTGCCGGCGGCTCAGGGTCCGCCGACCTACGAGGCGGTCATCAGCACCCACCGCGGAGCCGCGACGGCGGCGGGTCGGGTGCTCGCCGGGGCCGTGCGCGCGGCGGGGGGCGACGTACCCCCGGCGGCGGCGCGGCTCCTCGACGTGACCGCTCCGGTGCGGACGACGTCCGCGGTCGACGCCGACCGCACCTGGCTGCGCGCCCTCGCCGAGCTCGACCCGCGCTGAGCGGGCTGCGGCGCACCCCTGCTCACCCGTCAGGGGGTGGGCGTGCGCCGCGCCGGGAGTAGCGTCGAGAGGTGGCTGACCAGGCACGTGACGAGACCCCGCAGGAGCGGGCGGACCGCAACTGGAACGAGCTGCTGCAGGAGCTCCGCGTGAGCCAGACCGGCGTCCAGGTGCTCGCCGGCTTCCTGGTCACGCTCCCGTTCCAGTCGCGGTTCGAGGAGCTCGACTCCTTCCAGCGGGCCTGGTACGTCTGCCTGTTGGCACTCGCGTTGAGCACCGTCGGCGTGATGCTCGCCCCCGTGGCCATCCACCGGCGCGTGTTCCAGTCCGACGCCAAGCCGGAGCTCGTCCAGGCGGGCCACCGGCTGACCAGCGTGGCCCTCGGGATGATCGCCGTGCTGATGGGCGGGATCTTCTTCCTCGTCGTCGACATGGTCTTCGACCGGAAGGCGGCCGCAGCGGGTGCGGTGGGCGCCGTGGTCGTGCTCGCGGGCCTGCTGCTCGTGCTGCCGAAGCGGGTCGCGAGCGACAGCTGACGACGCGGTGCTCGACGCGAGTCCCGATCGAGGTTGAGACACTGGTGTCTCATGTGAGACACTGATGTCTCACATCGAGAGGGGCCGCCATGCCGAACCGCGACGACGTGCTGGGCGCCGCCCAGCGCCTGCTCAACGCCGACCCTGCGGCGTCGATGGCCGGGATCGCCGAGGCCGTCGGCATCAGCCGCGCCACGATGCACCGGCACTTCGACTCCCGTGAGGCCCTGCTCGTCGAGCTGGGCACGCGCTCGCTCGACCGGTGGGAGCAGCGTCTCGACGAGGCCGGTGTGGAGGCGCTCGCGGCCGAGGGCGACCCGGTCCGCCTGCGCGAGGCGCTCGAGGTGCTCGTGCTCGCCTACGTCGACGACTCCGACGCGTTCGGCTTCGCGCTGACCGACCACGTCATCCTCGCGAACGCGGCGCTCGAGGAGCGGACGCAGGTCCTCGCCGATCGCGAGGCGGTGCTGGTCGCGGCGGCGCAGGAGGCCGGGGTGCTGCGGCGCGACCTGCCCCTGCGCTGGTTCGGCCACGTCACCTACGGCCTCCTGGTCGCAGCGCGCGAGGCCGTCCGCATCGGTGACATCGCCCGGCGCGACGCCGGGCAGCTCGTGCTGTCGTCCCTGCTCGCCGGCGTGGCCACGCGATGACCACGCACCGGCACGCGCGCCTCGACCCGCCACGGGTGGAGCTCGACCCCCGGCGCTGGTGGGCGCTCGCCGTCCTGGCCGCCAGCCTGCTGGTGGTCGTGATGGACATGACCATCCTCAACGTCGCCCTGCCCGAGATGGCCGCCGAGCTGCACCTCACCTCGGTCTCCCAGCTGTGGGTCGTCGACGCGTACGCCCTCGCGCTGGCCGGCCTGCTCATCCCGGTCACCGCGCTCGGCGACCGCTGGGGACGCAAGCGGATGCTGCTCACCGGCTACGCCGCCTTCGCCGTCGGCTCGATCGCCATCCTCTGGGCGGACAGCGCCGCCGCCGTCATCGCGATCCGTGCCCTGCTCGGCGTCGGGGGCGCGATGGTGATGCCCTCGACGCTGTCGCTGATCCGCGCCGTCTTCGCCGACGCCCGCGAGCGCACGCTCGCCCTCAGCATCTKGGGTGCCACGGCCGCCCTCGGCGCGGCCGTCGGACCCGTGGTCGGCGGTGCCCTGCTGGAGCGGTTCAGCTGGCACGCCGCGTTCCTGGTCAACGTGCCGCTGATGGTGGTCGCGATCGTGGCCGCCGCCTGGCTGCTGCGGGAGAACCGGTCGGCCCGCCCCGGCCGCATCGACCTCGTCGGGGTGCTCCTGTCGGCCGGCGGCATGACGGCGTTCGTCTACGCCGCCAAGCTGCTGGGCAAGCACGGCCCCGAGCTCCCCACCCTCGTGCTGCTCGCGCTGGGCGTCGGGATGCTGGCCGCCTTCGCCCGCAAGGCGCTCACCTCCGACCGTCCGATGCTCGACGTCCGCCTGTTCGCCGAGCCGGTGCTCCGGGCCGGCGTCGTGGCGGCGCTGGCCAGCAGTGCCGCGATGGCGGCGGTGCTCTTCGTGGGCAGCCAGTGGCTCCAGCTCGTCGAGGGCTGGAGCCCGCTGGAGGCAGGCCTCGCGCTGCTGCCGCTCGCGGTCGGCGCGATGGTCGCGTCTCCCTTCGCGCCCGCGCTGGCGGAGCGGACCAGCCCCCGCATCGTGCTGTCCGGTGGCCTGCTCGTGCTCGCGGTCGGGCTCGGGCTGCTCGCGGTCGTGCCGACGACGTACGTCTGGGTCGCGGTGGCGTTCGGCATCGTCGGGCTCGGCACCTCGTCCCTGGGCCTCGGCTCCGCCCTCATCATGGGCGCGGCCACCGACGACCAGGCCGGCTCCGCCGCGGCGATCGAGGAGATCACCTACGAGCTCGGCGCCGTCCTCGGCATCACCTTCCTGGGCAGCCTCGTCGGCGCGGTCTACCGAGCCGGGCTGCCCACCGGCGCGGACGGCGCCGCGCGCGAGTCCGTCGCGGGCGCCGTCGGCGGACCGTGGTTCGCCGAGGCCGCCGACGCGTTCGTCAGCGCCTTCGCCTCGGTCGGGGCGGTCGGGGCCGTGCTCGCCGGAGTGTCGGCGTACGCCGTCTGGCGGCTGGTGCCGGCCGACCTCACCCTGGACGACGCCCACCACTGACGGTTTGGTCACCCCAACCTAATGACCTAAGGTTCAAGCCTCAGGTCATCAGGAAGGAGTCGCCGTGCCACGCGCAGGACTCACGAGCGCCCGGGTGGCGGAGGCCGCCGCCGACCTCGCCGACGACGTCGGGCTCGACGGGGTGACGCTGACCGCGCTCGGCAAGCACTTCGGGGTCGCGACCCCCAGCCTCTACACCCACGTGCGCAGCGGCGCCGACGTCCGCACCCGGGTCGCGCTGCTGGCCCTGGACGAGACCGCCGGCCTGGTCGCCGACGCCCTTGCCGGGGTCAGCGGACGCTCCGCGCTGGCGGCCGTCGGCGGCGTCTGGCGCGGCTACGCCCGCCGACACCCCGGCCGCTACGCCGCCACCCGGCTGCCGCTCGACGCGTCGACCGCCGCCGCCAGTGCCGGCCCGCGCCACGCCGAGCTGTCGCGCGCGGCGCTGCGGGGCTACGCCCTGTCCGGCGACGACGAGACGCACGCCGTGCGCCTGCTCGGCGCCACGTTCCACGGCTACGCCGCGCTCGACGCGGCCGGCGCCTTCAGCCACGGCGGGCCGTCCGCGCCTGCGTCCGACGACACGTGGGAGCGCGTGATCGACGGCCTCGACACCCTGCTCCGCTCCTGGGAGACCCGATGACCGACCTGTCCCTCGACGCCCTGGCTGCCCTCGTGAAGGGGGCCCTCGAGCTCGAGCGCACCGGCCGCGGCCTGCTGCCCCACCGGCTGCCCGCGTGGGCGCGGCGCCAGTCCGACGACCCGCAGCTCCACCTCGTCGAGGCCCAGCCCGCCGGCGTACGCCTCGCGCTGCGCACCGCGGCCACCCGCCTCGAGCTCGACGTGCTGCCCACCAAGCGGCGCTACGTCGGCGCCCCGGCGCGGCCCGCCGGCTGGTACGACGTGCTGGTCGGCGGCGAGCTCGTCGACCGTCAGCAGGCGCCCGGCGGCAACGTGCTCGACGTCGACATGATGACCGGTGCCAGCACCTTCACCGCCGGAGAGCCGACGACCCTCGTCATCGCGCTGCCCGCGGGCGAGGCGGACGTCGAGGTCTGGCTGCCCCACGACGAGCAGACCGAGCTGATCGCCCTCCGGGCGGACGCCCCGGTGGCCCCGGTCGTGGACGACCGTCGCCGCTGGGTGCACCACGGCAGCTCCGTCAGCCACGGCTCCGTCGCGGTCCACCCGACCGAGCCGTGGCCGGTCGTCGCCGCCCGGCTGGCGGGGCTCGACCTGGTCAACCTCGGCCTCGGCGGCAGCGCCCTGCTGGACCCGTTCGTCGCCCGCATCATCCGCGACACCCCGGCCGACGTGATCAGCCTCAAGCTCGGGATCAACCTGGTCAACCAGGACCTGCTGCGCCGTCGCGCCCTGGGGCCGGCCCTTCACGGCTGGCTCGACACGATCCGCGACGGCCACCCCACCACGCCGATCCGTCTCGTCTCGTCCGTCTTCTGCGGCATCCACGAGAGCGTGCCCGGACCGACCGGACCCGACATGCAGGCGCTCGCCGAGGGCCGGGTCGCCTTCGTCGCCACCGGCGACCCGGAGGCGGTGGCTCGAGGAGCGCTGACCCTCGAGGTGGTGCGCGAGGTGCTCGCCCAGGTCGTCGAGCGGCGCGACGACCCCCACCTGTCGTACGTCGACGGGCTCGCGCTCTACGGCCCGGCGGACGCCGAGCGGCTGCCGCTGCCCGACAACCTCCACCCGGACTCCGCCACCCACCGGCTCATCGGCGAGCGGTTCGCGGCCCTCGGGGACTGGTAGCCGGCGCGGTCAGGCGTCGTTGGCGCAGCGGAAGCCGATGTTGCCCGAGGAGGACTCGGCGGTGTTCGAGGAGCGCGCCGCGACGCGGTAGCGGTTGCAGTAGCTGTCGTGGCAGAGGTAGGACCCGCCGCGCATGACCCGGCTGACGAGGCCGTCGGCCGTGTCGTCCGGCTCCGCCGCGATCGGGTCGGCGACCGGGACCTCCCCGGCGCGGTCGGCGTACTCCGTCGGGCGGAACGCGTCCTGGCACCACTCCCACACGTTGCCGACGGTGTTGTGCAGCCCGTAGCCGTTGGGCTGGAACGCGGTCGCTGGCGCGGTCGTGAGGTGCCCGTCCTCGAGCGTGTTGTGCCGGGGGAAGTCGCCCTGCCAGATGTTGCAGCGCCAGCGGCCGCCGTGGGTGAGCTCGTCGCCCCAGGGGTAGCGCGCGCGGTCGAGGCCGCCGCGGGCGGCGTGCTCCCACTCGGCCTCGGTCGGCAGCCGCTTGCCGGCCCAGCGGCAGTAGGCCTGGGCGTCACGCCAGGAGACGTGCACGACCGGGTGGTTCTGCAGGTCGCCGATGTCCGAGAGCGGCCCGGCCGGGTGGCGCCAGTCGGCACCCCGTACGGCCAGCCACCACGGCACGCCGGCGGCCCGCTGCAGGACGTCGGCCGGTGCGGCCTGCACGGCGAGGTGGAACACCGCGGACACGCCGTCGCGCTCCGCCTCGGTCACGTGGCCCGTGGCCTTCACGAAGGAGGCGAACTGCGCGTTGGTCACGGCCTTGGTGTCGATGAGGTAAGGCGAGACGCGGACCGCGTGCACGGGGCCCTCCCCGTCGGCGACGTAGCCGTCACCGTGGCTGTCGCCCATCCAGAACGTCGATCCCGGGATCCGGACCTGGCCGCGGGTGCTCCGCCCGCCGCTCCGGACCTGCGACGACGCGGCACCGGGGTCGGTGCGGCCGGCCGTCGGCGCGCAGCAGGAGGCCGGTTCGGTGGTCATGGGACGGACGCTACACAGGACGGGCCAGAGTAAGTCGATAGGGTCAGTTGACTTACTCACCCCGGAAGGAACCACATGCCATCTCGGAAGCTGCTCACGGCGATCGCCGCGCCAGCCGTCCTCACCCTGGCCAGCGTCGCCCCCGCCCTCGGCGGCACGCAGGCCGGCACCGCCAGCGCCGCGCCCGCCAAGCCGGCCTCGTCGCAGGCGCCGCGCCCCAACCTCGTCTTCGTCATGGCCGACGACCTCGGCTGGGCCGACCTCAGCAGCGGCCTGCCCAACGGCGGCTACGCCAACGACTTCAACGAGACCCCGCAGCTCGACCGGCTCGCGGCGGAGGGGCAGAGCTTCACCGAGGCGTACGCCTCCGTGCAGTGCAGCCCCACCCGCACCGCGCTCCACACCGGCCAGTACGCCACCCGCCCGACCAACAACACCTACGCGGTGAGCGGGATCGCCGGCCAGGCGGGCGACCCCCTGCTCGGCGCGCCGCACGGTCGGCCCGAGGACGGCCGCTCGGCGGTCCCGGTCGGCTACCCGACCATCGGCGAGACCCTGCAGGGCGCCGGCTACGCCACCGGCTACTCCGGCAAGTTCCACGTGGCCGGGTCCGCGGACGAGATCGTCGCGAGCCACGGCTTCGACGAGAACTGGGGGGGAAGCCAGAACTCGCACGCCACCTACTACTTCGCGACGAACGACCAGTTCAACGACTCGGTCTCGCCGAGCCTCGACCAGTTCGCGGCGGACTACACCCAGGACTACGTCGACGCGAACATCGCGCCCTACAGCCACGGTGTGAGTGACGCCCAGCTCGACGCCCTGGTCGGCACCGACAAGCACGTGACCGACGCGCAGACCGATGCGGCCATCGACTTCATCGACCGCAGCAAGGACGAGCCCTTCTTCGCCTTCGTCAGCGAGTTCGCGCCGCACTTCCCGGTCAACGACGCCCAGGCCCGTTCCGACCTGCTCGCGAAGTACCGCGCGAAGGCGCCGGGCTCGGCCCCCGCGAAGCCGTCGTACGCCGCGCTGACCGAGGCTGTCGACCAGTCGGTGGCCCGCATCGTCGACCACCTCGAGACCACCCCCGACCCGCGCAACGGCGGCAAGCCGCTCGCCGACAACACGCTCGTCATCTTCACCTCCGACAACGGCGGCGAGGAGGACCCGATCGAGGCGGGCGCCTGGAACGGCCCGCTCCGTGAGGACAAGGGGTTCATGTACGAGGGTGGCGTGCGCGTGCCGTGGATCGTGTGGAGCGGTGGCTCCGACCTCGTCCGCGGCGGCGGGCGCACCAACGACACGATCGTCAACAGCACCGACCTCTACACGACGCTCGCGTCCTACGCGCAGGCCGAGCTGCCCGCTGGTGTCCCGCTCGACGGCGTCGACCTGAAGCCGGCCTTCAGCAAGGGCACGAAGATCAACCGCGACCACTTCCACCACGTCCCCGGCTACGTCCGGTTCGGCGGCCAGGTGCAGTCGCGACCGTTCTCGAGCGTCCGCGACGGCCGCTGGAAGCTCTACTACGAGTACACCGACGGCTCCTTCGAGCTCTACGACCTGACGACCGACATCGGCGAGACCACCGACCTCGCGGCCGACCGGCCGGGCCAGGTGCACCGCCTCGGCCAGAAGCTGATCGCCTGGCTCGACGAGACCGACGCGCCGCTCGCGACGCTGCGGGCAGGGCAGCCGCCGCGCGTGATCGAGGACGTCAGGGGCGAGACCTACGCCAACGGCACGATCACCCGACGCCGCGGCGAGACGATCACCGTCACCGCGGGCCAGCCGGTCCCGTTCGTGCTGCCCCGGCCGTAGCAGCCACCACCCGACGGGCCCGGACGCGTGCGTCCGGGCCCGTCGTGCACGTCAGACCCTAGAGTCGGCCCATGGCACGCTACGGCGCTCAGTTCGGCCCCGACATCACCTTCCTCGGCGTCCCGGCGTGCGACCTCGACGACGAGGCGACGTACGCCGGCGCGGACGTCGTGGTCGTCGGGGCGCCGTTCGACGGTGGCACGTCGCACCGGCCGGGCACGCGCTTCGGCCCGCAGGCCATCCGGATGACCGACTACCTGCCGCACGACGGCTCGCGGCCCTCGCTGGCGCTGCGCACCGACGCGCTGCAGGACCTCGAGGTCGTCGACGCCGGCGACGTCGAGCTGCCGCCCGGCGACATCGAGACCACCCTCGGCCGGCTCGAGGCGGCCGTCGAGAAGGTGACCCGCGCAGGCGCGATCCCGGTCGTGCTCGGCGGCGACCACTCGATCGCCTACCCCGACGCCAAGGGCGTGGCCAACGTGCTCGGCCACGGCCGCGTGTCGATGATCCACTTCGACGCGCACGCCGACACCGGCGACATCGAGTTCGGCTCGCTGTGGGGGCACGGCCAGCCGATGCGCCGGCTCATCGAGTCGGGAGCGCTGCGCGGCGACCGGTTCCTCCAGGTGGGGCTCCGCGGCTACTGGCCCGGTCCGGAGACCCTCGACTGGATGGCCGCGGAGCGCATGCGGTCCTACGAGATGACCGAGATCGTGCACCGCGGGCTCACGGAGTGCCTGACCGAGGCCTTCGGCATCGCGACCGACGAGTGCGAAGGGGTCTTCCTCTCCGTCGACATCGACGTCTGCGACCCCGGCCACGCGCCCGGGACCGGCACGCCGGAGCCCGGTGGGCTGACGGCGCGCGAGCTGCTCGACTCCGTACGACGGATCTGCCTCGAGCTGCCCGTCGTCGGGATCGACGTGGTGGAGGTCAGCCCGCCCTACGACCACGCCGACATCACCGCCGCCCTGGCCAACCGTGTGGTCCTCGAGGCCCTCTCGGCGATCGCCCGCAAGCGGCGCGACGAGCGCGACGGGACGACCTGGGACCCGGGCCGTCCGCTGCTCGACCGCTAGGGAGGCCCGGGTCGTCCGGCCCCGTCGAGCGGGTCCTTCGGGCCTGACGTCGACCGGGCCGGTCGGCGCACGCTGGAGGTCCGACGAGCCCTGGAGGTCCCGATGCTCACCCACCAGTACGCCCAGCACGACTGGTCGCCCACGTCGATCGCGCTCGTGTTCTTCGCCATGGCAGCGCTCTTCCTGGTCGGCATGGGCATCTTCCTGATCGGGGCGAACCGCGAGCAGCGCGGCACCACCGCCCGCCACGCGCATGGCGGGAAGGCGCACGGCCCACTGCCGCACTGACCAACGTAGGCAGTTCGACGCCAGCCAGGCGGGACTGAGCGGGGCGGCGGGGTCGCGCCCGGCGAACTGCCTACGTCAGTGGGCCACGAGCCCCTCGACGTACGTCACGCGGCGGTCGCGTAGGCGTGGCTGGCAGCCACGACGCCGAGGACGATGGCGAGCTCGGCTTCGTCGCGCGGTCCGAAGACCATCACGAAGCCGGGGGAGAGGCGCGATCCCGCCCACATGTGCGGCCGGCCCCAGCCCTGGGTGACGAGGTCGGCGGCCAGGTCGGGCGGCAGGACGAGGTGCATCGACCCGTCGTGCTCCGGGTGCAGGTGCGCGAACTCGCCGACCTCCGGCACCAGCCACGCCTGCGGGTCGGGCGAGCCCTCGCGGAGGGTGAGCCCTCGCGCGCCGGGCACGGAGATGCGGGACGGACCGACCTCCACACCGGCCAGGGTGCGGAGCTCGTCGAAGAGCCGCTCCTGCAGGTGCGCCGGGGCGTTCTGGGACTCCTGCTGCTGCGGGATGGTCCAGCTCACCTCGGGGCGGGTGCCCGCCCGCTGCGGCAGCTCGCCGTCGGGCAGCGTGGCCCAGCGGACGTCCGACCGCAGGCCGGCCGGGGTGGCGCCGAGCTCGGTCACGTGGGTCAGGCGGTGGGAGATCCAGTCGCCGAGCTGGTGGACGGCGTCGGCGGTGAGCTGGTGGCCGCCCCGCCCGCGGTGGGCGAGGGTCGGGGCGCCCGACTCGGACAGCAGGTAGAGCCAGGTCCGGTCGAGGAGGTCGCGCGGGATGACGTGGTCACCCTCGCCCTGGGCGACGAAGACCGGCAGGTGGGCCAGTCGTCCGGGGTCGGTCGCGAGGCCCGCCTCGAAGGGGAGGGTGCCGTAGAGGATCGCGGCCCCGGCGAACCGGGCCGGGTCGTCGAGCACGAGGCCGCCGGCGAAGGCCGCGCCCCCGCTGAAGCCCACGAGGAGCACGGGACGTCCCGCGGGCGCGACCTCGTCGAGCCAGCTGCGGAACCAGTCCATCGTGCTGCGCAGCGATTCCTCGACCGGGCGCCCGATGCCGCGGTTGGCGAACCACGCGTAGCCGCCGCCCTCGGCGATCGGCGCCCGCACCGCGGCGTACGCCGGCCCGGCCGGCAGGTGCGCGGCGAGGCCGAGGATCTGGGCCTCGTCGGAGCCGCGGCCGTGCAGCAGCACGACCAGCGGCGCCGTCGGGTCGGTGGAGCCGTGCACCGCGACCACCGGTGGGGCGAAGGGAGCCGAGCTCATCGCACGTCTTCCTCGGCCAGCGGGACCAGCTCGCCGGCGGTGCGGACCCCGCCCCAACGGCGTACGTCGCCGGGGAGGTCGAGGCGCTCGACGGGCGCCGCGTCGGCGAAGGCGCCCCACTCGGCGCGGGGCAGCATCCACATCACCTCGAACTCGTTGCCGTCCGGGTCCTTGCCGTAGATGCTCTTGGTGGCACCGTGGCTCGACTCGCCGGTGTAGGCGTCGAGCTCGGCCAGCGTGAGGCGGGCCTGCTCGAGCTCGTCGATCGTGTCGACCTGCCAGGCGAGGTGGTAGAGCCCCAGCCCGCCGCGGGGCCGTGGCGGCTGGGCGCCGACCCCGAACAGGCCGAGGTCGTGGTGGTTGCCCGAGCGGGGGAGCCTCAGGAAGGCGGCGTTCGCGCGGGGCTCGCGCGCCATCACCGTCATGCCGAACGCCCGGGAGTAGAAGGAGATGCTCTGCTCCAGGTCCGACACGTACAGGACGGCGTGGTTGAGGCGGACGGCGTTGACGGTCATGGTGCGCTTCCTCTGGTGGTGCGGTGGGTCGGTGGGTTCTCGGTGGGGGTGGGGCGTGCCGGTCAGGCGGCGACGCCGAAGCCGCCGGTCCAGGAGACCTTCTCGTTCGCGGCGAGGGTGAGCTGCAGGAAGCCGAGGGCCTCGAGCTCACGGGCCCGCTTGAGCGATCCGGCGTCGATGGCGTTGACGCCACCGGAGGTGACGATCCCGGCGAGGGTGGCCTTGGCGTCGGCGTTGTCACCCGCGATCAGGACCGTGGTGGTCAGCGGGCCCACGGTGCTGGAGGCGAGGGTGCCCGCGAAGGTGGTGTTGAAGGCCTTGAGGACCGTGGAGTCCGGCAGGGCGGCGGCGATCTCGGCGGCGGCGGAGCCGTCGGCCGGGACGACGAGGTCGTCGAAGGTCTCGAAGTCGAGCGGGTTGGTGATGTCGACGACGACCTTGCCGGCGAGCTGCTCGCCGCGCTTGGCGATGACCTCGGCGACGGCCGGGTAGGGGACGGCGAGGACGACGACGTCACCGGAGATGGCGGTGTCGACGTCGCTCTGGCCGAGCTGCTGGACGCTGTGGCCGCCCTTGGCCGCGATCGACGCGATGGCCTGGCTCATGTTGCCGGTGCCGATGATGCTGAGGTTCGTCATGGTGCGCTCCTGGGGGGTGGTGTGGCAACCATTTGGTTGTCACTTCAAGTAACACTCTACACGCATTGGTTGTTCCGTCAAGTAAACGCTACCCTTGTCCCATGGAGACCCAGTGGCTCGACCAGACCGAGCGCGAGGCCTGGCTGCGCCTGATCGCAGTGGTCGAGCTGCTCCCGGGGGTGCTCGACACCCAGCTGCGCAGCTCGTCAGGGGCGACCCACTTCGAGTACCTCGTGCTCGCGATGCTCTCGGAGGCTCCCGACCGGACCCTGCGCATGACGGCCCTCGCCCAGCGGACCAACGCCACCCTGCCGCGCCTGTCCCACGTCGTACGACGCCTCGAGGACCGCGCGCTCGTCGAGCGGTTCCCCTGTCCGGAGGACGGCCGCGCCACCAACGCCCGCCTCACCGAGGCCGGGTGGGACGCGGTGGTCGCCGCTGCGCCGGGGCACGTCGACACCGTGCGGCACCACGTCCTGGACCCGCTCACCCGTGAGCAGCTCGGCCAGCTCAAGGAGATCGGTGACGCGCTCCTGTCCCGGCTCGACCCCGACGGGCGGATGACCGCGCTCTACGACCCGGAGCGGTCCGAGTAGGGGGCAGCCGCGGTCGTGCGCCTCAGGCGGCCGGTCCCTCCGCGGCGACGGCCGGCGAGATGTAGAAGTTGTCGCGGAAGAGCCCGGTGGGGTCCCACCTCCGCTTGAGCTCGCGCAGTCGTGCGAGGTGGGCGGGCGGGAACGCGCGCTCCAGCCAGACCGGCCCGATCCCGGTCTCGAAGCTGAGGTAGCTGCCGGACAGGTGCGGCACGAGCCGCTCCCAGGCGTCGTCGAAGCGACTGCTCGCACCGAAGCCCGACAGCGAGAAGGCTGCGCTGCGACCGGCGTACGCCGTCGCGTCGCTCGGCACGTCGCTGACCGCGCCACCCACCGCCCGGATCGAGAAGAAGTACGACGCCCCCGCGTCGAGCAGGTCGGCCACCTCCGCGGACAGCTCGGGCGTGAGGTGGTCCGCCAGTCCCGAGTGGGTGTGCGGCTCGCCCTGTCCCTGCTGCGGCTCGTCGCTGCTGAACAGCCCCATCACCTGGTCGTACGTCGTCAGCACGACGTCCTGCTGCACGAGTGGCGCCACCTCGGCGACCGGCTGCAACCGCTCCACGACGGCCTCGGGGTCGGCGGCGTCGACGACGAGCATCGCCTGCGCGATCCGCCGACCGCCGCGCCGCTGGCCCAGGATGACCTGGCCGGTGAGCGTGCGGTCGGCCTCCTCGATCGCGCGACCCCACCGCTCGAGGAAGGTGGCGGTGTCGCTGGCGTCGAAGGCGACTGGGCGAACGCGATCGTGCCGACGCGCGCCGCGGTGAAGTCGAAGGACGTGGCGATGCCGAAGTTCGACCCCGCCCCGCGCACGGCCCAGAAGAGGTCGGGCTCGTCGTCGGGAGTGGCACGCACGACACGTCCGTCGGCGAGCACGAGCTCGACCGCGGTGAGGTGGTCGATGGTCAGCCCGTGCGAGCGAGCGAACCAGCCCACCCCGCCCGCGGTCGCCAGCCCACCGACCCCCACGCCGCCGTAGTCGCCGCTGCTGATCGCCAGGCCGTGCGGCGCCAGCGTCCTGGCGACGTCGGCCCACCGCGCACCGGGTCCGATGCGGACCGTGCCGGCCTCGACGTCGAGGACCTCGATCGAGCTCAGCGCGCTGACGTCGATGACCAGCCCGCCGTGGTTGAGGGACCGCCCGGAGATGCCGTGACCGGCGCTGAGGATGCCGAGCGGAAGCTCGCGGTGCTCCCGCGCGAACGCCACTGCTCCCTGGACCTCCGGCACGGTCCGCGGCCGCAGGGCCAGGCCGGGTGCGCCGCCGCGCAGGTAGCCGGACCGGTAGCGGGCGTACGCCGCATCACCGGGCTCGACGGCGCGCTCGGCCAGCGCGGCCGGGAGGTCGTCGTACGCGATGCCGGGCAGTCGCCTCGCCAGCGCTGCCGGACCGCGGACGCGGGACCTCTCCTTCGTGCCGCTGGTGCTGCGGGCCTCCGCGACCCGCTCGCGCACCTCGTCGAAGAGGCCGGCGAAGCGGCGCAGCCCGCCCTCGTCGTCGCCCATCACGATGAAGGTGCTGACGCCGTCCTCGACCGCGAGCCGGACCAGGTCGTCGGCCGTCGCCTCGCCGCCGACGTTGAGCAGCCGGGTCACCTCGGCCGGATCCCGGCCGGCGGCGCGGGCTGCCTCGTCGATGGTCGTCATCCCGCGCTGGAGATCGCCGGGCTGGAGGTAGGGGAGTGAGGGCAGCCAACCGTCGGCGACGCGACCGATGAGCCGCAGCATCCGGGGCTTGAGGGCGCCGAGCCAGATCGGCACCTGCCTGGAGGGCGCCGGCCCCCGCTTCGCACCTCGCACGTGGTGGTGGGTGCCGTCCACGGCGAGCACGGACCGATCGCCGGTGTCCCAGATGCCGCGGATGACCTCGATGCCCTCGGTCAGGGCGTCGACCGCCTGGCCGGGCGTGAGCCGCGTGCCGCCGTACGCCTCGATCGCGTCCCAGAAGCCGCCTGCGCCGAGCCCGAGGGCGACGCGGCCGCCGCTGAGCAGGTCGAGGCTGGCCACCGACTTGGCGAGCACGGCCGGCTGGCGGAGCGGCAGGTTCAGCACGTTGCCGGAGAGGTGGATCCTCTCCGTGCGCGCCGCCGCGAACGACATCAGCGTCCACGTGTCGAGGAACGACGGCTGGTAGGGGTGGTCCTGGAAGGTCGCGAGGTCGTAGCCGAGCTCCTCGCTCAGCAGGGTGAGCTGCACGGGCCGGAGCGGAGTCGCGGCCGTGGGGGTGAGGAACGAGCCGAAGCGCAGAGGATGGCCGTAGTCGGGCATGGACCAAGGATCTGCCGCGCTCGCGCGACGGACAAGTGTGGGTAAGTGACTTACGATGGGTAAGTGACCTCGACCCGCACCGCTCCCCGGCACGAGCACCGCCGCGACCTCATCGACGACGCGACGTGCCGCGAGGCGACCCCGATCCTGGAGTTCGTCGGCCGTCGCTGGACCGGCGCGATCATGCTGGCCCTCGGGCGGGGCGCGACACGGTTCGGCGAGGTCGAGGCGGCCGTCGACGGACTCTCGGCCCGGCTGCTCACCGCCCGGCTCCGCGAGCTCGAGGCGCACGACATCGTCGAGCGCGAGGTCGTCCCCACCACACCCGTCCAGGTGCGCTACCGGCTCACGGCGCGCGGGCGCGACCTGCTCGCCGCGCTCCAGCCCCTGATGGCCTACCAGCTGCGCTGGGGGGAGTGACCGGAGCCGGCCGTCCGTCCCCGACTGTGGGGGTCGTGTGGGGCCGGCGTGGGTGGGACGGATGGTCGTGGGGTCGAAGGCTGGTCGGCGACAGCAATCGAGCCGAGAGGGCCAGCCATGAGCACCAGCGCGTTCAGCACCACCCCGACCACCGACCGACCGTGGGTGCACGAGATGGTCATCATCCACCGCGCATTCCGGCGTGAGCTCAGGATCCTGCCGCGGCTGGTCCGCGAGGTCAGCGACGGCGACACGCATCGAGCGGCCACGCTCGCCGGCGCGGTGCGGCTGGTCCTCGGCGGCCTGCACCACCACCACACCGGCGAGGACGTGGTCCTGTGGCCGGCTCTCCTCGAGCGAGCGGCGCCGTCCACCGGGCTCGTCGAGACGATGCAGGCGCAGCACGAGGCCGTCGAGGGTCACATGGAGCACGTCGAGCCGCTCCTCCAGGCATGGGAGACGTCGCCGACGACGGCCCGCGGGGCCGAGCTCGCCGATCTCCTCGATAGTCTCGCTGCTGCCCTCGTCGAGCACCTCGACCTCGAGGAGCGCGAGATCCTGCCGCTCGCGGAGCGCCACGTCACCGTCGCAGAGTGGAACAGCCTCGGCGAGCAAGGCATCGACGAGATGGACCAGAAGCAGCTGCCCATCATCTTCGGCGCCATCCTCGAGGAGTGCACCCCCGACGAGCGCCGCGCGATGCTTGCGAAGGTCCCGTTGCCGGTCCGCCTCGTCCTCCGGACCGTCGGCGCGCGGCAGTACCGGCGCTACGTCACCCGCGTCCGGGGTCGGTGATCCCGGCGACGACGGTCTCCGCGAGCCCTGCCACCTGGACGGTCGTCATGGAGCGTCCGACCTCCCACGCAGCGAGGAAGTCGCGCTCGCCCAGCGCGTCCCGCGCAGCGACCAGCCCGGCGTCGGCGGTCTCGCGGGACGGCGGGAAGAGCGGGTCGACCGCGGTGGCGGCGCCGAGGGTCGCCGCAGCGCCGAAGAGCGTGGCGGCGGCCAGGAGGTCCCCGGACCGCGCCGCCACGCCGGCGAGGGCCGGCACTGCGTACCCGATCGTCCAGGTGAGTCGCAGCGGCCACGCAGTGCGGAGGGACTCCCCGAGGAGCACCGCCGCGCCCGTGTCGTCGCCGAGCACCTCGCGCAGCGTCGCCGCGGTGTTGAGGGTGGTCGCCAGGGTGAACTCGTTGCCGAGCGCTCGAGCGGCGCCGAGCGCCTCCTCGAGCAGAGCCCGGGCGTCGTCGACGGCACCTCCGACGAGCGCCGCCTGACCGAGTCCGATGAGGAGGTGGAGGGAGATCCACCGCTCCGCGTCACCGTCCGGCAGCTGCAGGTCCGGCCGCAGCAGGTACGACGCTGCGTCGAGGTCCCCCGCGAACACGGCGGCCAGACCCGCGAGCACCATGGCCTCGCCCTCGACGGTCGGGTCCCCGACCCGGCGCGCCAGCGGCAGGGCAACGGCGGCCTCCCGCCTCATGCCGGCGACGTCTCCGACGACGAGCATCAGTCCCATGCGGGCGACCGCGGCGCGCACGACAGCGGCGTCCGAGCCGGCGCCGTTGAGGCGGTCGAGCCATCCCAGACCCTCGCGCGCGTACCCGCGCAGGCCGAGGTGCAACCACAGGGACATGACGAGCTCGGCGGCGTCGGCGTGACGGTCGAGCTCGAGCAGGCGGAGGTAGGCGGAGCGCAGGTTGGCGTGGTCGGCCTCGAGGCGGTCGAGGACGAGGCCGATCCCGCTGGACCGCAGCCGACGGTGGGCCTCGCAGGCCAGCGCGCGGAAGTGCGCGGCGTGCGCCTCGGCCGTGGGGAGGGCGACGCCCGCTGCCTGCGCCTGCACGGCGGCGTACTGCCGCACCGGCTCGAGCAGCCGGAAGCGCGCGATCGGGTCCGGTGCCAGCACCGGCACGACGAGCGACTGCTCGACGAGCGACGTCAGGGCGGGGAGGACGTCGTCCGAGCCCTGCGCGCCACCGGAACCGCCGACGACGGCCTCGATCGAATCGAGCGAGAATCCGCCGGAGAAGACCGACAGGCGCATCAGGAGGTCCCACTCCTCGGGCTCGAGGAGGTCGGCGCTCCAGTCGAGGACGGTCGTCATCGTCCGCTGCCGGTCCGGGAGGTCGCGGGGTCCGTGACCGAGGCCGGGGTCGAGCCCCCGCTTCTCGAGTCGGGCGAGCAGGGCCTCCGGCGGCAGGACCCGGGCTCCGGCGGCGGCGAGCTCGAGTGCCAGGGGGAGGCCGTCGAGGCGCCGGGCGATTCCGGCCAGGGTGGCCGCGGTCTCCGGAGTCACGGTCCACTGGACGCCGGTGGCCGCCGCACGGTCGAGGAACACCGAGACCGCTGGCGACGCGGCGACGGAGGCGGGATCGTCGCCCTCGGGGAGTGCGAGCGGGCCGACCGGGACCTCGCGCTCGGCGCGGACCCGCAACGGGGCGCGGCTCGTCGCGACCACGGTGAGCCCGGTGGCGCGCGCCAGGAGGTCGGCGACCGCCGGAGCAGCGGCCAGGACCTGCTCGACGTTGTCGAGGACGACGAGGACGCGCCGCCCCGCGAGGTGCGCGGCCAGTCGGTCGGCGAGCCCGGCGGAGTGGACACCCTCCACGACCCCCAGTGCCGTCGCGACGCGGGGCAGGACGACGGCGGGGTCGCGCACGGCCGACAGGTCGACGAACGTCGTGCCGTCGGGGAAGGAGCTTCCGGCCCGCGCCAGCACCTCGGTCGCCAGCCGGGTCTTGCCCACCCCGCCCGGCCCGGTCAGCGTGACGAGTCGTCCGGTGGTCTCGGTGGTCTCGGTGGTCTCGGTGGTCTCGGCGACGAGGTCGAGGAGTCGACGGAGCTCCTCGCTGCGCCCGATAGTCCGGCCGGTCGGTGACGGCACGACAGAGGCGGGCCGCTCCGCCTGCGGTGACGAGCCGTCGACCTGCATGGACGACGACGTGGGCGAGCGGCGCGGGACCGCAGACAGGAGCCCGGCGCGCTCGCCGTCATCAAGACCGAGCCCGTCCGCGAGCGAGCGGACCGTGTGAGGGTAGGGGCGCCGCCGCTCGCCGCGCTCGAGGGCGCCGATCGCCTTGGCCGTGACCCCGGACCGCTCGGCGAGCTCCTCCTGGGTCAGCGACCGCGACTCGCGCAGGCCCCGGAGCGCACCAGCGAACGCACCCGGTCCCGTGTCGGCCTCCACGGGGCAGACGCTAGTGGCTCGGACGGCCCTGTCGGCAGGGCCTGTGCCGGCACGACAGTGGTGTGGGAGCGGTGTGGGTGCCCTGTGGGTGGGGTGGCGCCGGCGGCCGCCGGAAGGTGGGACGTGGCGGCATGAGGCCGTCCACGAGGGAAGGAACCCCCATGACCACGACGCAATCGGTAGTCGCTCCATCGGGCACGTCGAGGGTGCGGACCGCGACGTACGGCCGGCAGATGTCCGGGGTGATGCTCGCCGCGTTCGCGCTGTCCGTCGTCCACACCGTGTATGCCGCGGTGGCAGGCATCGAGGACCCCACCTTCACGGTCACGACGCCGCTGGCGTGGGGCTTCTACGCCACGGCGTTCGCCGTGTCGGCGCTGGCCCGGAGGCCCGGGCGCGCCGCGCAGGCCACGGTGCTCGCGTTCCTCGCGGCCATCCTCGTCATCGCGTTGTTCTACTACCCGACGACGTTCGGACCCGAGCAGCAGACGGTGTTCGGGTGGTTCGAGAACGATGTCTACGTCGGACTGCTCGCGGTGGCGACCTACCTCGGGGTGCAGCGCTGGCGTGGGACGGTCATCCGGCCGTCGTAGGCAGGCACGTCGGGGCCCGGGCCAGGTACACCTAGATGCCGAGCCCGAGCAGCCCCAGCGGCTCGGACATCTCGCTCTCCTCGTAGGCGAAGTGCGACTCGAGGTCGGCCCGGAGATCCGCGACGGCAGTGACCAGCTCGCCGATCCGACCGGGGTCGGTCCGCACGGCGACCGCCAGGTCGTCGACCCGCTCGAGGTGGTCGTGGACGACCAGGTGCTCCTCGGCCAGGCGGGCCGCGACGGGCGCGTACGCCTCCATCGTCGCGACGGCCGGGAACATGTTCTGGTCCTCGATGGTGTGGTGCATCGTCAGGAAGCGGCAGACCTGCCCGCAGAGCCCGGCGACCTGCTGGGCCGTCAGCGACGGCGCCAGCCCGTGGACCCCCGCACGGACGGCCTCGACCTCGCTCGCCCCGTCGCTCGCCCCGGCACCTGACGCGTCCTGGAGGGCGTCGACGGCCCGGGTCAGGGTCTCCAGCTGGTGGCGGAAGTGGTCGTGGACCATCCGCAGGTGGTCGCCGGCCGCGCGCTGGCGCGGCTCCAGCTCGACCGAGCCCGCGACGCGTGGTCGGGTGGCGTCATCGATGGGCGGCACGCGGCCGAGCCTACGGGCGGCCCCGCGCCGAGTTGCCTCATCGAGGGGATACCACGCGTCCGCGGCCCGTCACTAGATTCATGAGGTTGGCAGCCGACCGCCTTCGGCATCGGGTCGAACGCGTGCGCCGGCCGCCCGAGAGGGAGCGATGAAGACTGCGTCCAAGCTGTTGATCGCGAGCACGACCTCCGTCCTGCTCGCCACCGCGGCCGCCTCATCCGGATCCGGGGCCGTCCAGACCGTCACCACCACCAAGGCACATCCGGGCCACTCGGCCCACGGTGTCACCCCGAGCGACCCGCGGGCCAAGAAGTTCGTGAAGGGTGTCTCCGTCCCGGAGATCACCGAGCACCAGGTCGCCCTGCAGCAGATCGCGTCCCTCAACAACGACACCCGCGAGGTGTTCTCGAGCGGCTACCAGGAGTCGCTCGACTACGTCGTGTCGACGCTGCGCGCCGCCGGCTACCAACCCAAGGTCGACCAGTTCAACTTCCCGTTCTGGGCGGAGACCCAGCCACCGGTCCTCAACATGGTCGCGCCGACGCCCAAGACGTACGTCCCCGGCGACGCCGAGGACAGCGACCTGCCCAGCGCCGACTTCATCACCATGGCCAACTCGCCGACCGTGGCGCTCACCAACGCTCCCGTGTTCCCGGTCGGCGGCATCGTCGACCCGCCCACGGGCGGCTCGGCCAGCGGCTGCGCGGAGGGTGACTACGCCGGCGTCTCCGGCAAGGTCGCGCTCGTCCAGCGCGGCACGTGCGCGTTCGTCACGAAGTGGTCGCTGGCTCAGGCGGCCGGGGCCACGGGCGTGATCATCTACAACGAGGGCAACACGCCCGCGCGGCAGAACCCGATCTTCGTGGACAACCAGCCCGACCCGCCGGCGACCATCGCCGCGGTGATCACCAGCTACACCCTCGGCAACGAGCTGCTGCAGGCCTACAAGCAGGGCCAGAACCCGACGGTCGACTTCAAGGTCTACGGGACCTTCACGGACCGCTTCCTGCCGCAGGTGATCGCGGAGACGCGTGGTGGCGACCCCAACCACGTCGTCGTGGTCGGCGCGCACCTCGACTCCGTGCCTGCGGGTCCGGGCATCAACGACGACGGCTCCGGCACGGCGACGCTGCTCGCCCAGGCCGAGGAAGTGGCCGACGGGCACTACAAGCTGCGCAACAAGATCCGGTTCGCGTGGTGGGGCGCCGAGGAGAACGGGCTGGTCGGATCGACCTACTACGCCCACAGCCTCAGCCAGCGTGAGGTCGACAAGATCGACGTGATGCTCGACTACGACATGCTCGCCTCGGCCAACTACATCCGCGGGGTCTACGACGGTGACGGAAACGCCGCGCCGGACAACCCCGCCGGGCCGGAGGGCTCGGGCAAGGTCGAACAGGTCTTCGACGACTGGTTCACCGCCCAGGGGCTCGAGAGCGCGCGTCGGCCGTTCGACGGTCGGTCCGACTACGTGGGCTTCACCGACCGCGGGATCCCGTCGGGCGGCGTCTTCGCCGGCGCCGAGGAGGTCAAGACGGCCGAGGAGGCCGCGGTCTACGGCGGTGCGGCAGGCTCGTGGCTCGACCCGTGCTACCACCAGATCTGCGACAACCTGATCACCGTGCTCACCGGGGTGCCGCCGCTCGACGCCGAGGGTCTGGCACCTGAGGGGACCGAGGCCGACAAGCGCGCGGCACAGCGGGCGATGGCCGGTGGTGCGATCAAGAGCCTCACCGAGCTCTCGGCCGCTGCCAGCTACGGCGTCTACTACTTCGCAGCCTCGAAGGACCCCTTCAGCGCGAAGGTCCACAAGGCCCGCAAGACGGCCAAGGCCGGCAAGACCGGTCGTGACTACCGGTGGCACGGCCACGGGAACCCGGTCCGCCGCTAGCGAGGACGACAGGAGCCGCAGGTCAGCACCTGACCTGCGGCTTCTTCGTGCCCTGCGCGCCGCAGCCTCAGTCGTCGACAGCAACGGGCTCGGCGCGTGGGCCGGCTCGCGACGGGACTTGCCGACGCGTGGTCAGTCAGCCATGATTGACTCAATAGTTGTTGAGCGAATGGTTGAGCGATGGACTTCGACGGACGGGTGGCGGGCTTGTCGGCCTTGGCTGACCCGGCCCGCCTGCGCATCGTCGACCTGCTCGGCGCCGGCGACGCGTCTCCTGGAGAGCTGCGCGCCGAGCTCGGGTTGCCCTCGAACCTGCTGGCCCACCACCTGAAGGTCCTGGAGGACGCCGGCATCGTGTCCCGGCACCGCTCGCACGCGGACAAGCGCCGCACGTACCTCCGGGTGCACCGCGGCAGGTTGGCCGGTCTGCTACCCGCTGCGTCGTCGACAGCTGGTCCCGCAGCGGAACGAGTGGTGTTCGTGTGCACTGCGAACTCGGCGCGTTCGCAGCTGGCGGCGGCGCTCTGGCGGGAGGCCAGCCCCATCCCGGTCACGTCCGGCGGCACCCACCCCGGTGCGGCCGTCGCCCCCGGTGCCCTGGCCGCGGCCCGGCGCCATGGACTGGCCGTGGTCCAGGAACGACCCCAGT
The DNA here is from genome assembly GCF_054049275.1 of Nocardioides sp. P5_E3. Taxonomy (NCBI): domain Bacteria; kingdom Bacillati; phylum Actinomycetota; class Actinomycetes; order Propionibacteriales; family Nocardioidaceae; genus Nocardioides; species Nocardioides sp. P5_E3. The sequence goes on along the minus strand of NZ_JBFUMR010000032.1, from coordinate 31,454 downwards.
CGCTCGACGGCTTGCTGCGCGACGGTGACTACGTCGTGACGGTGTGCGACGCCGCCCATGAAGAGCTCGTGCCTGCTGACTCCACGTCCGACGCACGGCTGCACCTGGCGGGCGTGAGCCACTGGTCGGTGCCAGACCCCGTGGCCGCCGGCACCGATGCCGCCTTCGATGCCGCGTACGACGACATCGCCGGTCGCGTGGCCGACCTCGCCGCCCGCCTCCACCGCACCCCTGGTGCCACGACTCCCAGGAGCACACCGTGACCACCGACCAGCAGCCGGAGGCAGGCGACGACGTCCTGCACGGCCTCTCCACCCTGGACCGGTTCCTACCGGTGTGGATCGGTGTCGCGATGGTCGGCGGGCTGCTGCTCGGTCGTCTCGTCCCGGGACTGGACGACGCCCTGGCGGCCGTCGAGGTCGGCTCGGTGTCGCTGCCCATCGCCATCGGCCTGCTGGTGATGATGTACCCGGTGCTGGCGAAGGTCCGCTACGACGAGCTCGGCCACGTCACCGGCGACCGGCGCATGCTGGGGACGTCCATCGTTCTCAACTGGGTGCTCGGGCCGGCCCTGATGTTCACGCTCGCGTGGCTGATGCTGCCGGACCTGCCGGAGTACCGCACCGGCCTCATCATCGTCGGGCTCGCACGCTGCATCGCGATGGTGCTCATCTGGAACGACCTGGCCTGCGGGGACCGGGAGGCGGCGGCCATCCTGGTCGCGCTGAACGCGGTCTTCCAGATCGTCGCGTTCGCCGTCCTCGGCTACTTCTACCTCGAGGTCCTGCCCGGCTGGCTCGGCCTCGAGCAGGCTGCGCTGGAGGTGTCCATGTGGGACATCGCCGTCTCGGTGCTGGTGTTCCTCGGCATCCCGCTGTTGGCGGGCTTCCTGACCCGCACGCTCGGCGAACGCGCCCGCGGCCGGGAGTGGTACGAGTCGACGTTCCTGCCTCGCATCGGCCCCATGGCCCTGTACGGCCTGTTGTTCACCATCGTGCTGCTGTTCGCCCTCCAGGGCGACACCATCACCAACCAGCCGCTCGACGTCGCCCGCATTGCGCTACCGCTGCTGGTGTACTTCCTGCTCATGTGGGGCGGCTCGATGCTGCTCACCAGGGCCCTCGGCTTCGACTACGAACGCGCCACCGCCGTGTCGTTCACCGCAGCGGGCAACAACTTCGAGCTCGCCATCGCGGTCGCCATCGGGGTCTTCGGCGTCACCTCCGGCCAGGCACTGGCCGGGGTCGTCGGACCCCTCATCGAGGTGCCGGTCCTCGTCGCGCTGGTCTACGTGAGCCTGTGGGCACGCCGTTTCTTCACCAGCACCAACCCCGCCACTTCCCGACCCGCACGCTCAGATGCAGGAGCATGACGATGACCCACGCCGCCTCCGAACCGGCCAGCCACGTCGAGACGGCGGACGTCCCGCAGGTCGTCTTCGCCTGCGTCCGCAACGGCGGCCGTTCCGTCATCTCCCGCGTCCTGACCGAGCACTACGCCGGCGGTCGCGTCATCGCCCTCTCGGCCGGAACTCAACCCGGTGAGCACGTCCACCCCGAGGTCGCCGACGCGCTGGAGAAGCTCGGCCTCGACACCTCGGCCGAGACGCCGACCAAGCTGACCCGGGAGACCATCGAGGCCTCGGTCATGGCCATCACGCTCGGGTGCGGCGAGGAGTGCCCCTACGTGCCCGGCGTGAAGTACGTCGACTGGCCGGTCGCGGACCCGGGCGGTCAGGACGAGGAGACGGTGCGCCGCATCATCGCCGACATCGACGGTCGCGTACGTCAGCTTCTCGTCGAGCTCGACCCGGACATCCAGCTGCCGCCGTCCGTCCTGGCCTGAGCCACGGGCCGGCGGTTGGAGCCGGTCAGGCGTCCTTGCGACGCTCGAGGAGCACGGTGTCCCGCCACACTCCGTCGAGCTGCGCGATGCGCGACCGGACTGCGAGGGTGGCGTAGCCGGCTGAGTGGTGCAGCGCGATCGAGGCTCGGTTCTCGGGGAACACCGAGGTCTGCAGCGTCCAGAGGCCGCCGGCGTCGGCCTCGTTGACCTGGCGCCAGAGCAGCGCCTTGCCCACGCCGCGACCGCGGGCCGACTCGGCGACGTACACCGAGCTCTCACCGACGCCGGCGTAGCACGCGCGCTCGGAGACCGGCGAGATCGCCGTCCACCCGACGACCCGGGTGACCCCGTCGACGTCAGCCTCGGCGACCCACCGGTGGCCGGGCAGCCACTTCGTCGCCATCGTGCTCACCTCGGGCGCTTCGGTCTCGAAGGTGGCGTTGCGGGTGGCGATGCCCTCGGCGTAGATGTCGCGCACGACCGGGAGGTCGTCGTCGGTCATCGCACGGGTCGTGACGTCAGCGGGCAGGTCCTCCGGGCAGCAGGGCCGCGCGGCGAGCGTGCCCATGACGACGTCGGCGGCGTGCGGGAGGCCCGTGCAGCAGGCCGGGTTGACCGAGACGTGCTTGCTGGTGCCGACGCGGTCGACGTTGAGGAACCCGACCTCGGCGAGCTTCTGCACGTGGTGGGTCACGGTGGGCTGGCCGATGCCGAGCTCGAGCGCCAGGTCGCCGATGCGGATGTGCCCGGCCGGTGCGGTGGAGACGGCGTGGAGCAGTCGCACGCGCGTGGGGTCGGACAGCGTCGAGAACCAGCCGGCGAACGTCTCGGCCTCGTCGCGGTCCAGCACCAGTGGCGCATCCATCGCCGGCCCGGACGCGGCGTCATCACACGGGGATGCCGCGCCGTCGAGGGCATCCGCGGGCGTCTCGACGGTCTCGTCCTGCGTCGTGGTGGTCACGTCCACACCTTACATCGAAGACTGTCGATGAGACCCTTGCGTTCATCGACTCAGGTCGATACTGTCTCATTACATCGATCCCCGTCAATGCTCCAGGAGATGTTGTGACCACCTCAGCCAGTCCCACCCCTGCCGCTTCCCTGCCGGTTGCCATCATCGGCGCCGGCCCCATCGGCCTCGCAGCTGCCGCGAACGCCTCCGAGCGCGGCATGGACTTCGTCGTCCTCGAGGCCGGCCCGGATGCCGGTGCCGCGGTGGGCGAGTGGTCGCACGTCCGGCTGTTCTCGGCCTGGTCCGAGCTCGTCGACCCCGCCGCACGCCGTCTGCTGGACGCCGCCGGCACGTGGGCAGCACCCGACGACGACGTCTACCCGACCGGCGGGGAATGGCGCGACGCGTATCTGCACCCGTTGGCGGCGCTGCTCGACGGCCTGGATGGCGGCTCGGTGCGCTACGGCGCCCGCGTGGTGGGTGTGAGCCGTGCCGGTCGTGACCTGATGGTCGACTCCGGGCGCGAGGGCGACCCGTTCGCCGTGCACGTCGAAGGTCCCCTGGGACGCGAGCGGCTCCTCGCCAGCGCCGTCGTGGACGCGTCAGGCACCTGGACCAGCCCCAACCCCCTCGGCGCCGACGGCTACCCCGCCCTGGGCGAGACGGAGGACGCCGCCCGCTTCACCTACGGCATCCCCGACTTCCGGGACCCGGCCGTCGCCGCCCGGTACGCGGGCAAGCACGTCGCCGTCGCCGGCAAGGGCGCCTCGGCCCAGGGCGTCCTCATCGGCCTCGCCCAGGTTGCCAGGACCGACTCCGCCACCCGCGTGTCGTGGCTGCTGCGCCGCCCGTCCGTGGGGGACGCGTTCGGAGGTGGCGACAACGACCAGCTCGAGCAGCGCGGCAAGCTCGGCCAGGACGCCAAGGCCGCCGCCGCGAGCGGGCTGGTGACCAACGTGACCCAGTTCCGCACCGAGTCCGTGACCACCCAGGCCGACGGCCGCCTCACCATCGCCTCGGTCAACGGCCAGCAGGTCACCGACGTCGACGAGGTCATCGTCGTCACCGGCTTCCGCCCTGACTTCACGTTCCTGTCCGAGGTCCGCCTCGACCTCGACCCCGCCCTCGGGTCCGCGCGCATCCTGGCCGACCAGATCCACCCGGACCACCACAGCTGTGGCGACGTCCGACCACACGGCCACCGAGAGCTGGCCCAGCCTGAGCAGGGCCTGTTCCTGGTGGGGATGAAGTCCTACGGCCGCGCGCCGTCGTTCCTCGCGATGACCGGCTACGAGCAGGTCCGCTCGGTGGTGGCAGCCCTGGACGGCGACTTCGAGGCCGCCGACAGGGTCGACCTGGTGCTTCCCGAGACCGGGGTCTGCAACGGAGCCGGCACGTTCGACGACCCCGACGCCGTCGCGCTGGCCGGGGTCGGCGGAGGGTGCTGCGGCCCCGCCCCGGCGGACGGCACGCCGCTCCGGCTCGAGCCCCAGCTGCTGACCATCGGCGCGCCGGTTGCGGCCGGCGCCGGTGTGACCTCTGCTGCGAACGAGGAGAGTAGCTCGGGCTGCTGCGGATGACGCAGCGCCCGGCGACCGGCGCCGGCGCCGTTCGAGCCGGCCTCGCCGGCCCCGGGGCCGCATCGACTGCGGTCCCGGGGCTGTCCCGTGCTGTCGCCGTGCTGTGCGTCACGGAGATCGTGTCGTGGGGCGTGCTCTTCTACGCCTTCCCGGTCCTGTCCAGCAGCATCAGCGCGGACGAGGGTTGGCCGATGGTCTGGCTGGTCGCAGCCTTCACCCTCGCGCTCGTGGTCTCCGGCGGTTGCGGCATCTGGGTGGGCCGCCGCATCGACCAGGTCGGCCCGCGCGTCGTGATGACTGCCGGGTCGGTCGTGGCCGTCGCGTCGATCGCGGCCCTGGCTGCAGCGCCGAGCCTCCTGTGCTTCTTCGCCGGATGGGTGTTCGCCGGCGCTGCGATGTCCGCCACCCTGTACGCCCCCGCGTTCGCCGCTGTGACCGGATGGAGCGGCGACGACTCGGTGCGTCGCGTCCGGTCGCTGACCGCCATCACGCTCGTCGCAGGGCTGGCGTCGACCGTCTTCGCGCCGTTGACCGCCCTGCTGCTGTCCGAGCTGGGGTGGCGCGGTGCCTACGCGGCGCTCGCAGCCGTGCTCCTGATGACCGTGCCGCTGCACGCGTGGGGGCTCCGCCCACCGTGGACGTCGACCCGCACACGGAACACGACGAGCGACGAGGGCAGCCAGACCGAGCCATCAGCCGAGTTCGACCCACGCGCCTTCACGCTGCTGGTCGTCGCCCTGGCGCTGGCCGGCTTCGCCGTCCACGCCGTCGTCATCAACCTCGTGCCACTGCTGACCAGCAACGGGCTCACGACCACCCAGGCTGCCACCGCCCTKGCCGTGGGTGGCGTCGGGCAGGTGGTGGGCCGGCTGTTCTACGGCCCGGTGTTCAGTCGGCTGGGACCGACTGCCCGCACGATCGGAACGGTCGCGGGAGTTGTCGTGACCACGGGCGCGCTCGCGGTCTGGCAATCACCGTTCCTGTTGGTGTGCGTGCTGACGTTCGGCTCAGGCACGGTGCGCGGCATCTTCACCCTCATCCACGCCACCGCCGTCGTGGACCGGTGGGGTGTGGGCGACATCGGGCACCGCAACGGCATCCTGACCGGCGCCATCACGGCCACCTCGGCGTTCGCGCCGTGGGTGGGCGCGCTGTTCGCTGCCCTGCTCGGGTCGTACGACGCCACGTTCGCGGTGCTTGCGGGTGTGGCGGCGATGTCGATGTTCGTCATGCCTCGCGCCCGCCGGTCACGCAGGATCCGCTGAGGCCGTCGAGCCGGAGGACGGACCGTCTCCGGGCCGGTCCCTGAGACGGAGAAGGCCCACCTCCCTGTCCGGGAAGCGGGCCCCTCGCGTTCTGATCTGCGCGCCTGTAGGGATTCRAACCCCAAACCTTCTGATCCGTAGCGGCGCGTAACGGTCTTCGAGCCCATTCGAGTTCCGGCATCCTCGAGAGGCGCTTGTCAACGTTTGCGCAGGTCAGAGGCCTGCTGGGTGCCGTGTGAGGGCTCGTGATGGGCCGTTCGGCAAATCGTTATCAAACGGCTTCTGGAGGGGTTCCTGCAATCGTTCCTGCACCGCCGGTAGTGGGTCGACGGTCTCGTGGAACGTCTTCTAGCGACCACAGTCGCTGCTGCTGCGACCGATTGCTGCGACGGACAACCAGTGACACCAAAGGCACATCACTCCGCTGAGGGTCTGATGCACGAACGAGTAGTGGTTCGGGCTGCCCCACCGTTTTGGTTCGAGTGCCGCTGGCAATCTGACAGCGGTGATGGGGTGGTTCTCGGAGACTAGTTCGTACTCGGTCGGACTTGCCTGTTAGTCATCCGCATACAGGCGATTGGCGACCCAGCGATTCGTGACCGTTGATGCGGGCRTCCCCGGAAACCGCTCGGGAACGAACTTCACTAACGTGCGTCGCGGAACGTCAACGGCGCCGGGGTTGCTCGGCGAGCCACGCAAGCAACTCGTCGAAGCGTGAGTCCATCAGCGCAGGCGGTGCGGCCTCGACGCGTTGTCGGATGGAATGCAACGTCTCACCAGTGAAGGCGGCGTCTCCGCGGGCCATGGACGAGCGAACGGTCTCGCGCGCATGATTCAACTCTGCCAGCAAGGTTGAACGCTCCACATCCAGGGAGTCCTTCGGCGCCGCGACGTCAACTGGTCGGGCGGGTGGTGGTCCATGAGCAGGCCCGAGTGCGTAGTTGGGGGTTGCCTCCGGCAGGCCCAGTTGACTGGCCATCTCCTCCAGCAACGGTTGCCACGCAGCCGGAGCGACGCTGCTCCTGATGTCGGCCACGAGGTCGTCGGCAAACGACTGGATGCGCGGCACACCGGTCCTGGTCTCACTCGGTGTCGCGGTGTCTGCCGGTTCTGCCGGTACGGCCGGATCCCGCGAACCGGCGTTCGTGGGCGGTGGCGCGGCGTCCGCGAGCGGCGGAGCGGGGTCGGCGTAGAAGTCGAACTCAGGGCAAACGTCGTTGATGTATTTCTCATAGATCGGGTCATCGGGCAGGATCCTGGCCCGGCCAGTGGCCATGAGACCCGGCCGCTGCCGCTCCGGGGGCAGGTCGGCGAGATGCAGCACACCGTCTACGCCACGCCAGGAAGAGCGCAGGCGACCGCGCCGGAGCTCCGCGAGATACTCGGCGTACCCGCTCTCGCTCCAACCCGGAGGCGTCGGAAGATCCGTGCGTGGCTCGGGCGTCTCGGGAAACCGCACCTCCGACGCCTTGGCAGACGCGGGGTCGTCGGCGGCGATCGACGCGACGGTCACTCTGTTCGCTTGCAGGTCGAACGTGGCAAGCATGCGCTGGCCGCGCTTGGCGCCGACGGCCGCGATGGACGGACCCCAGCCCCATGAGAAGGTGTGCTCCGCTGAGAACTTCACGATGCCGCAGTGCTTGTCACCCTGCGTGCTGGCAGCGAAGTCGCCGCCTTCACGTAGTTCGGGAGGCCACCTGCGGCCGACGGTCCTCGAGTTGAGGAAGGACCGTGTGACTCGAAAGCTCACGACGAAGCGTCCGTCGGCATCCCAGCTGTCCTCGAACTCGAGCGGTTCCTGTTGCTCACGCACAGAGGCTTGGATCTCCTTGACCCGCTCCGGGGACGGGTTCGAGCCGAGAAGACCCCACACGTACCTGCCGTGGTCGACGATGACCTCGGCGAAGGTGAGCCACATGCCCGCGGTGCTGCGATTGACGCCCGCATCGACGGCCGCGTTGATCACGTCTTCACGAGAACCCACATGCGAGGGCATAGCGAGAAGGGCGTCGACGAGGCGGCGCTTCGAGTCCGCGAGAACGTCCCGATAGTCGAGCTCGGCCTCGCTCCCCACCAATGTGCCGTCGAGACGGAACTCGGGATGGATGCGGAAGAAGGCCTTCGCTTGCTCGACCGTGACTGTGGCATCGGTGCCCCGGAACGCACTGAGTCGCTCAAACGCGTCGACGACCGTCGCCACCGGAAGAGGGGTCGAGACGGACAGCATGTTGCGGGTGATGTTGCGCAGACGCACGTCGTCCTGGTTGCGGGAGAGCGAGACGAACCAACCGCGCTCCTCATCGGCCCAGTCGAGCCAGCCGCTCGTGTCGACCACGAGGCGTACGACATTCCCGCTGAAGGGGTGCCCATCATCCTCGGCTAGCAATTCGACGACGTCGTCGACCGTGCCGAGCCCAGGAACACCGATGTATCTCCGGGCGTGCCTCTGGACCCGCTGCCGGTCTCCTGCTGTCAGCCCGACGACGCCGTCTGTGTGGCTCAGTGCCTGGCCGGCGAGAGCGAGGGTCTCGCGCAGGGCGTCGATGTGCCACCGGGTAGCGGTGATCCCCTCCTCGATGAGGGTGTCGAGGACGTAGGTCTCGGGGAGTATCGAGTCCTGGACCAAGTCCATCACCCGGTCGGCGCCGGGGATCCAAACGCGGTCCGCCAGGGCATCGTTGACCTTGGTTGCGATCTGACGCATCCGCTCGCGGGTCTTGCCGACCAGCGCTGCCGCCTCGTCAAGGGTGCCAGGCGGTCGACCATCCCAGCCGAAGCGGCGCAGCACGGGAGGGATCCATGTGTCCACGAGAGACGACGTCAGGTCCGTCGCGCGGAGGCAGGAGCTGGCGAGCATCCAGGTCTGCTCCTCGAGCGGCACCCTGGGCAGGGCGCGCGCCCAGGCCACCGTCGTTGACGACCAGCGGTGGAGTGCCTCGTCCGAGTCGCGGGCAGAGTGGAGCAACAGCAGAGCAGGGTCGACAGCGTCATGCAGCAGGATCGGTGCCCCCCGTCCGGCCGGGAACGGCTGCGGCAGCCGGAGGTCGTTGGTGAGGACACGGTCGGAGCCCTCGAGCTCGCCGATCAGGCGGACTAGTCCCTCGGTACTTATGAGCTCGGCCGCAAGCAGCTCTTCTCGGAAGACGCGCTCGAACAGGGGCGTCGACGAGCTATTGACGGTGCTTAGTGACGTCGTGGGATGCGTGGTGGTCTGCGCCCCGGTTGAACTACCAGGCGCCCCTTTTGAGTTGAACGCCGGGTTCGGCTTCTCGACCCTCTTTGCCTGCGCATGCCACTGTGCAGCTCCCTTGGGAAATTCCTTCTTCTCGTCTGCCATCGTGGCCTCCACGATCTGGGCTTCGACCAGTATCTGCGCGATTGCTCTGGCAGAACAGCCCGGGCTGCTTACGCGCACGACGCCCAGCGCGTCACCGTAGAGGCTCACATCCGCAAAGAATTGCGCGTCTGCCGCGTCGGCCGCGTCTGCCGCGCCTGGTGCACCCGCGGCTGGGGTGGAGCTCGCGCCCGGGCAGACGCCGCGGAGGGCTCTGACTCGCCATGAGCCGATGGAGCGTCCGGCGACGCTGCGACCTCAGACCGATGGTTCAGGACCAAGAGCGAACTACCGATGATCGACGGCCACAGCGACGGCGTCGGCCTTGTAGGGAGTGAGGTCCATGGAGGCGACGGAGCCTGCGATCAGGGCGTTGTGGCCGTCCCGGTGAACCGCTTCCGGAGCGCGGGGGATCGCGCAGTCATGAGCCGACCGTAGGGGTCTGTTTCCCCGTAGGGAAGGGGTGGAGTCGATGCGGTGTCCAGCGCGAACGACCCAGGCCATGACCGACGCTTGTGCGGTCGAGTAGGTGGGCAAGACAACCCCATGTTCCCCATCCACGCGCGCGTCTGGACCGTGGTCGGCGTGACCCGCGAGGATGAGACCGGACGACGGGAGGAGAGCGATGCCCAGACCTCGCGGGCGGGATCAGGGCGCGGCGATGGAGCGCCTGGCTCGAATCGTCAGCCGGTTGAGCGCGTCGGAGCTCGGCGTCACCGTCGATGAGCTGCTGAGGGTGGCCGGCTTCCCCCAGAGTGACTCGGGCAAGCGGCAGCTTCAGCGTGAGCTGAAGCACTTGGCGGCGCAGGGTTGGGTGATCGACAACGTCGCCCGCCCCGGCACGTCGGCGCAGTACAAGCTGCGCGCACGAGACAACCGCCTCACCGTGCGGCTGAGTGTGCCGCAGGCCGCGGCGCTCCAGCGGGCAGTCCTCGTCGCTCAGAGAGAGGACCTGGTCAAGCGGCTCGGGCTGCCCGACGAAGTACCGGCCGCAGCGCCTACCGCCGAGGTCCGGGTCGCGGAGTACGCCGAGGTTCTCGACGAGGTGATGGCCACGCTGAAGCACCGCGGACGCCTGCATTGCCGCTACAACGGCAAGGAACGGCTGGTCGATCCGCAGGTGCTCGAGCCCAGGTACGGCGATTGGTACCTACGGGTGTTGGAGAACGACGCGGAGCCAGACGCCGAGAACCTCAAGACCTTCCTCGTCTCGCGGATGAGCGAGACCCGGATGGTCGACCCGGGTCACGGACGACGCGTCGAGGGTCGCCGACACGTCGCACTTCATCCACTCGGATGGGAGCGGGATCCGCCGGTTGAGGTGGTGCTGCGGACCGCGCCCGGCTACCGCGCTGACGTAGTGCGCTGGATGCGCGAGCCGGCCGGCGAGGAGGAGAAGGACGGTCGGCTGGAGATGCGCTACCAAGTCACGAACCGGTCGGCGTTCCGGCACCGGCTCTACGAGCTCGGGACCCGTGTCGAGGTGCTGGGACCACCCGAGTTTCGTGCCGAGCTCCTCGCCGAGCTCAGCGCCTTCGCCGACGGGCGACAGGCATGACCGCGCCGCACTACGTACACCGCTTCGCGCGACTGCCCCAGGTCCTCGAGCTGCTGGCGGCCTACCCCGACGGACTGTCGATCGACGACCTGGCCGAGCAGGCGCGGGTGCCCTCGGCGGAGGTGCGACAGGACCTGATCTGGTTCACGACCGCCCAGGGCGACGTGGCGGTGCTGGATCGGCCGATGATCTGCTTGGAGTTCCTCTCGGCGGATGGCGTCGACCTTGATGACGCGAGCGAGGCCGAGCTGGTGCGGCTGAGCGGTTACGACGGGCTCGAGGAGCTCGGTGTCGAGTACGTCACTGCCGGCGAGCTGGCCCTGCTGTACGCCGCCGGGCTGTTGCAGCGCGACCTCGACCCCGACGACATTCACCTCGCCGAGGCGTTGGGTGTCCTGGAGGAGACCATGCGAGGCGAGTCCAGGAGCTCCACCCAGGCACACCGTCGCTACGACGACGTGATCGACCCACTCAAGCAGGCGGCGAACGAACACCGACGGGTTCACATTCGCTACTCGCGTGCCTGGCGGGAAGGAGTGACCGACCGGATCATCGAGCCCTACCGGCTGATCCACGCCCGCGGTGCATGGGAGGTCGACGCCGGCCCGCTGGACGAGAACGACGACCTGCGAACCTTCTTGCTGACCAACATCCGTTCGGCGAACCTCCTCGACGAGACCTTTACCCCACCCGATGACCTGCCCGGCCGGCTCGAGCGACAACGGGCCACGACCACTGTCCGAGTCCGGCTCCCGCACGCGTCACGCTGGGCCGCCGGCCACTACGCCGAGACGGAACGGGCCGTGGCCGAGGACGAGGAATTCGTCACTCTTGACGTGGACCTGCTGCCCCCGCTGCTGGACCGAGCCGGGAAGCTCATGCTCGCCGCTGGCCCAAAGGCCGAACTGGTGGCACCTGCCGAGCTGAGTGGGGCCGCCGCTGCGGTCGCTCGCAAGTTGCTTGAGCACCACTCCGCGAGCGCCTGCTGACGTTTACGTAGAACGGACGTTTGCGCAGGTCAGAGCGGGTTTCCGAGCGGGCATTTGTGTCCGGGGTCTGGCACAGAATGCAGCCATGAACCTCGACCAGAGTGCCCCGATCCCGCCCACTTCGTACACATCGCGAGCCGCCTTCCGCGCGGCGCGCAACCGCCACCTCGTCGCCCTGTCCGGCACCGGCATGAGCCTCCAGGAGATGGGCGACCTCTATGGGCTCACCCGGGAGATGGTTCGCCAGATCCTCGCTCACGCCGGCATATCCGGAGAAGAGCGCCGCCAGATGCGCCGCCGGCGGGCCGAGCTGCTGCGCGAGGCGGACCGGGAGGTGGTCCTGGCGTGGGCGCAGGCCAACCCCGGTTGTACCCGTAGGGAGGCTGCGGAGGCTCTCGGCATGACGTCCCAGCGGCTCTCCGAAGCGATCGGTGGCGAGGCCGGCGGTGTGTTCGTCACTGAGCCGAGGTGCCGCGACCGCGTCTACTCCGGCTGTGCCATCGCCCGGCAGATCCAAGCGGCCGCGGCCGAGATCGGCAACCCGCTGTCGAAGAACGACTACGACGCCTACGTCGTGGCCAACGGCGGCATCACCAGTGTCCGGATCCTGCAGCGGTTTGGCGGCAGCTGGAACGCGGCCTGCCGGGCCGCGGGCCTGGAGGTCAACCGAGGTCGCCCCAGCTACATCCGCCGCTGGAGCAACGCAGACCTGGTCCTGCACGTCGTCGACTACCTGGAGTCCAAGGGCGCGACCGGGAGCTACGCGGACTTCGACCGGTGGTCCCGCCTCGACGCCGACCGGCCCAGCGCGCAGACCGTGCGAAATCACGTCGGGCCTTGGACAGGGACCAAACGCCTTGCGCTCCAGGAACAGTCCCGGCTGCGCAGCGCGGCCCACGACTACGCCGCCTGACCCACCGCCCCCCGATCCAACACCTCCAAGGAACGAGCCTCAGTGACGACGTACACCGACACCATTGCAGCCCTGTCCGTCTGCCTCTCCGCCGGTGAGCCGGTCGTGTTGTGGGGCGCCCCCGGCTGCGGCAAGACCGCTGTCCTCGAGTCCCTCGCAGTCGCCCAGGGGTGGCCGTGCGAGACGGTGATCGCCTCGGTCCGCGAGCCCAGCGACTTTGCCGGGCTGCCGGTCGTGGCCGGGGATGGCACGGTGCGGCTGGCGCCGCCGGCCTGGGCCCAGCGGATCGCCACGGCCGGGGAGGGCCTCGTCTTCTTCGACGAGATCACCACCGCACCTCCGTCGGTGCAGGCCGCGCTGCTGCGGCCGCTCACGGACCGCTGGGTGGGCGACGTGCGCCTGCCTGAAGCAACCCGATTCGTCCTCGCCGCCAACCCGCCCGAGATCGCCACCGACGGATGGGAGCTCTCCGCCCCGCTGGCCAACCGGATGGTCCACCTGGAGTGGTCGGTGCCCGGTGACGTCATCGCCGACGGCCTCGCCCGCGGGTTCACCCCCATCGAGGTGCCCACGGTGCAGACCTCCGCCGTGGCGCGTGAGGAGCAGCGCGCTCGCGTACTGGTCGGTGGCTTCCTCCACCACCGACGCGACCTGGTGTCGGCCGTCCCTGCGTCCCAGACCGACGCCGGCCGGTCATACCCCACGCCGCGCACCTGGGAGAAGGTTGCCCGGCTGTTGGGGCACGCTTGGGCGCTCGGGGTCGGCGAGGGCGTCAACCGGGCGCTGCTCGCGGGAACCATCGGGAGCGCGGCCGCGATCGAGTTCCTGCAGTGGCAGCGTGCACTCGACCTGCCCGACCCGGAGGACATCCTCGGCGACCCGACCTCCTTCGTGGTCCCCTCGCGGCCCGACTACGTTCACCCGATCGCATCCAGTCTGCTCGTCGCGATCACGGACCTGCCGACCACGGCGCGAGCCGCGGCGATGGAGCACGTCCTGGTGGCGTTCGCGAGCGCCGGACACGTCGACGCGGTGTTCACGGCCGCGTCCGGCCTTGCCAAGCTCAGGGTCAATGGCTGGGCGCCGGGCCTACCCTTCGTCACCGCCTTCGCGCACCTCCTCGCCGCGCTCGGTGACCTGAGGGCCGCCTGATGACGGCGGACGCTGCGCTGAAGATCCGGGCCGCGCGGGTATTGGCGATCCGCAACGCGCCGTACCTCGCATCGGTGCTGCTCCGCATGGTGCTGGTCGAGAGCGACCAGGTCCCGACGCTGGGCGTCGACCGACGGTGGCGGGTCTACGTCAACCCGGGGTCCGCCGCCGAGCGAACCGTCGACGACCTCGCCTACATCTGGCTGCACGAGGCCGGCCACTGCCTGCGCGGCCATCCGGTGCGATGGGAGTCGCTCGGCCAGCCCGACACGCTCCACGGCGTCTTCAACATCGCCGGCGATGCCCTCATCAACGCCGACCTGGACGACATCACCACGTCTCCGCCCGACGACCGGGTCCTGTTGTCGAAGCTCGGACTGCCGGAGACGCACCGGGAGATGGGTGTCGAGGAGCTCTACCGGCTGCTGCTCGAGGCGCGGCATGTCAGCGAGGGGCAGGCTACGCCGGACTGCGGCTCGGGTGCCGCCGGCGGCTCCCGACCGTGGGAGCTGCCCGGCGCCGACGCCCAGGCGGACGGGGACGGGTCGGTGGACGACGGCACCGCCGACCTGGTCCGCGACATTGTCGCCCAGGAAGTCCGCTCGCGTGCCGTCGCCGTCGGTGACGTACCTGGCGGTCTCAGCCGCTGGGCCGAGGCCCGCCTGCAGCCTGTCGTCGACTGGAACCGCGAGCTCCGAACGGTCCTGAGCAAGGAGCTCTCCCAGCATGCCGGTCGCCGGGACTACACCTATGCACGACCGGGTCGGCGGCGGGTGCCCGGTGTGGTCCTCCCGGCCGTGGTCGCCCCCGCCCCGCCCTCCGTCGCCGTTGTGATCGACACCTCGGGCTCGATGGCTCAACGTGACCTGGCGCGCGCTCTCTCGGAGACTCGCGACCTAGTACAACGGGTGAGCCGGAGCCGACGCCCGCTGCGCGCCATCGCCTGCGACCACACCGCTCACGAGGCGGCCGTGGTCCGCTCGGTCGAGCAGGTCGAACTGGTCGGCGGCGGTGGCACCGACATGTGCGAAGGGATCCGAGCCGCCGCCTCACTGACACCGAACGCGGACCTGGTCGTCGTCATCACCGACGGGTTCACCGGCTGGCCCGCTGTCCCACCCCGCCCCGACGTACGGGTCGTGGCGGTGCTCACCCGGCCCACCGCCATCGACCGCGTTCCGGGGTGGATCCGGGCAATTGACGCCTCAGCAGGAAGCGCCTCCGCAGCGTGAACAACGCCCTCCGATGGCTCCGATTTGTGTCCGGGGTCCAGGTCATTCTTGGCCCGACAACAACGCAGAAGGGACCTCAGATGTCCACCGACCACACCACTGACATCTCCGTCGACTACGGCTGTCAGCACGCCGCGAAGACGGCGTGCGAGACCGAGGCGCCCAAGCCTCCGAAGGCGACCGTCGCGGCCGGGATCGCCGCGTGGCAGGCCGGCTCGTCGACGGGTTGGGGCGTGACGACCAACGACGCCCAGGAGTTCTCCGGACTCGTGAAAGGCGGCGACGCCCAGGCGCTCCTCAAGGCGTTCGAGCAGGTTGTGGCGCTGGCGGACGTCCCTGGCGTCATCCGTGTCGAGCTGTTCTGCAGCGATCGGACATTCCTCGAGGCCGTGGCACCGCACGCGGCCGCGTGGCCTCAGCTGACCATTCACCCCTGGTCCGAGGGGTGGGAGCGCGGTTGGCTCGTCGCCTCCTCCCGCAAGTTGGCGCGCAACCTCGCCGAGCCGCCGGTCCCGGCCCCCGCCTACGTCGCCGCCGTTCCTCTCCTCGCGGCGACCGACGGCTCGAAGGGAGCCAAGGGCCGCTCCGGATTCGGCTGGGTCACCGCAGAAGGCGATTTCGGCTTCGGCTCCTTTGCCGGACCGATCCTGCTGACCGAGCTCGCCGCGGTCGAGGCACTGCTCACCGACGCGCCCCAGCGTCGCCCCCTGACCGTGCTCGTGGACTCCCGCGACGCGCTGCGGGTCCTGACCGGCCTGCAGCGCGGCGAGGCTGTGACCGCTCAGCGCGTACCTGGCACCCACACCAGCTGGGCCCTCCTGCGCCGGCTCCAGGCAGCACTTTGCAACCGCGTTGTCACTTTCTGCTGGGTCCGCGGCCACGCCGGCAACCCGCTCAACGAGTGCGCCGACCGCATCGCGCTCCAAGCACGTCGCCACCTCGACGGCGGCACCGCTCCAGAGGTGCTCGACAAGGTCATGGCCCGCATCCTCACCGACTTCCGGACCACCGACTGCTACCACCCCGCAGCGACCGCGCCGCCGTACGCCCACTCCGCATGAAGAAGGGGAACCCGATGACCACGGAGTCCGATCTCGCTCCCCGCCAGCTGGCCACCTGCGGGCCAGCTGAGCTCGAGCGATCGCTCGACGTCGTCCTGGCATGGAGCAACCGGGAGTCACCCCGGACGGCCGCTGCCGCCATCACCGAGATGGCCGCCAACCCGCATCTCGCCTACGAGCAGTTCGTGCGGCTGCTCAAGTACGCGCTGAACCAATGGCTCACCTGGCACGACGTGCCTGGCGGCCGCAGACTCAGTGAGGCGCAGTTTCAGATCCCGGCGACCGCCCCAGGACCGCGCGCCGGCGACTGGTGGCTCCGGCTTGCGCTCCACCCCGAGACCGTCGCCGCCTCGGAAACGAGCCCGCTCGGGCGACTCCACCGGTCGTGGCTGATGCGCCGCGCCTTCGCGACCAACGACCCGGAGCAATGGCCTGCGCTCTGGCGGGCCGCGCTCGGCTGGAACCACTCCGACGTCCGCAACGAGCTTGTCGCCTTCGCCCTGCGCCGCGGCCTCCAAGAGGAGCGCCCGACCGTCGTGGGCCTCACCCAAGCTGAGATCGAGGGCCTGACTCGCGGGTGCCTGCCCTTCACCGAGTCGCTCGACGCGCCTGTGCCCGCGATGACGACTCACGCCGAAGCGACTAGCAGCTTCTCGTCCGCGCTCGGGCTCGACCCGGAACGTGCCGAGCTCGCCGGACCGCTGGGTCACGCGGTCCTCGAGAGCGCGATCGCGGGGGATGCCGACGTCGGCCATCGCGGCGTACCGACCTGGATGGCGCTGCTCACCGAGGCCGACCGCACTGCGCTGCTCGCCATGCCGGGCTCGTGCCGCAAGGAGCCCGTCGAGGGGTGGATCGGCGCGCAGCGATGGCGGCGTCGCGAGGCCGAGGCATACCTGGTTGCGCTGCGAGTGTTCCCGCTCGACGAGTGGTCCGCTCAGCGTCACTTGACCTGCAAGGCGCCTCGACACCGGTTCGCCATCGTCCTCAATCCGACCTGCCCCGCGGAGATCGCACTCGAGGCGATCAGGCGCGGCATCGAGGAGACCGACGCGCTCGTCGCCAGCGGCAACCTCTACGAGACCGATGGCTACGGCCTCATCGAGACGTGGTGGAGCGCGCTGATGAAGGCTCGAGGCTGGCTGCCCCCTGAACAGGTCTCGGCCGCACTCCAGGTGGTCAGCGGCTGGATGCTGTCACGAGAGCAGCGGCTGCACTGGCTGTGGCGCCTCGCCGTTACCGCCTCCCTCCCCGACGGTCTCGACGGCATGACCCCGCACCAGTTCGCCTCCTACGAACACTGGCTCGACGAGCTCGTGGAGCATCGCTGGACCCCGACCGATCGGATGTACCTGACCGCCTGGGGCGCATCTGACTTCGGAGCCGCGACCTCCCCGCAGATGCTGCGTCGGCTGGTGCACGCCACAGGGGCCGGAAAAAGCCCGCTGCTCACCCAGCGAGCCACCACCGCCGCCCTCGCAGACCTTCCCTCCGAGCTGCGGGTCCAGGCGGCGCGGAAGTCACGCGACGACGTCCTCCGGTGCCTTGTCGACGACCCCGACAAGCGGGTGCGGCAACACGTCGCCCGCAACGGCAACGCCTCCGGCCACACGCTCGCCACGCTCGCAGCCGATCCGGATCCGACCGTCCGCGCACAAGTCGCCCGCAACAGCGCGATCACGGCCGAGTGCCTCACCACCCTCGCGACCGACCCGGTTCCGAAGGTGGCGCAAGCGGCCGGCCGGGCATTGCTTCGCAAGCTCGTACAGGTCGACTGAACCTGCCGCGACATCGCACGCAGCTTACGGAGGAGGACTCTTGTTGGAGGTCAGAGCCGACATTGCCTGGTCGAGGTTCACGCGGCTGCTCGCCGCGCGGCTCATCAGGGTGACGAGCGACCGGTCGTTCACCGTCTGGATGACGGACGACAACGACATCACGACCGGGGACGAGGAGGACGAGATGTACGACGAGATGGATGGCACCCAGCCATACATCCGAGGGCTCGGTGACCAGCACGGCAAGATCATCGCGGAGGTCACTGGCAACGCTTTCCTGCACCTGGACAATCAGCTGGGTTGCGGCCCGGACCACGCGTCCCGCGTAGGAGGCCGACAATAGTGGGGGACAAGACCGTCGAGGATGTCCGTGTAGAGGTCGACGGCCTCGCATTGGCCATCCGGGGTTGGCAGGTGGAGGAGATGCGCGCTCGACTCGTCACGCAAGCCAGGGGCGACGGGGAGTTCCGGCAGCAGGTCGTCGTCGCTGGCAGGCTGCGCTTCCAGCCCGAGCAGTGGTCGGACCGGTTCGCCCCCGACGAGTGGGCGTCGATACCGCTCCTGGCGCTGAGCCTTGCTGGCGCGCCATCCAGTCATCGGCCCTTGTTGATCGAGACCGCGCTGGACGCCGGAAAGCGACCCAGGGGAGTGTCGGAAGCCAGCACTCCCTGGTACTGCCGGGTGCCATTGACGTCAGCCGACTTCACGCTCCTTGTCACCGCATACGACTGGCAGGAGATCGATTCTCGCCTGGAACTGCCCACGACGGACAACGTCACCCTCCCGGTGGAGGTCATCGACGAAACCTCGCGCGACGCCATCCGCCTCAGGCCCCGCATCGTCACCGGCCATGTCTGCGGGGGAGACGACGGCGATGAGTTGCGGGTGGTTGTCGAAGGCACCGCTGAGTTCGGCAACGTCGCCGAGCTGCTCGCGACTTACTTGGACGATGAAGCTGCACATCGTGATCCTGACTCCACGCTGGAGGCCGTGGCTCCCTTCGAAGTGGCCGCGCCTGAGCTGGAGATCGAAGTCTTGGACGAGACCGGATTCCTGCTCGAAAGGCGCGAGCACACCTTCTACGGGTATGTCGCCGTGGGCAAGGCAGGGAGTCTTCCCCGACGTCAACCGCAGTGGATCGCCGAGATGAGTGGCGCCCTCAACGCCTACGCCGGCGTTCCCGCTCGATTGATCGTCAGGATCGTCGATCCACTTTTCCGCTAGCGCATGACACCGTGATGTCACTCGGCCCATCACGCCGCGCGGGGAGTACAGCGGCTTCCAGGTACGCCGGGGGCCGGGAAGGCGTGAGGCTCATCGCCGAACCCACGTGTGTGTGTGCTAGTCGCAGCACGCGACTGGGCGCATGTTGATGACGCCGGGCACCACGCTGTGCGTTGGCGTTGTCGGGGTCCTGGATGCCGGTCAGTCCCAGATGAACAGGAACGGGAAGTCGTGGTGGTGGAGAGGAAGTCCGGGAGGCCGTCCCAGCCGTCGGAATGATGCGGGAGATCCACAACCCGTTATACGAGCAGTCTCACATCGGGCTTTCGCATCCGAACCGACGGTCTCGCTCATTCTCCTCAGTAGAAATTGACCGCGGAAGCACGGGTCGATCAGAAGCAACGAGACGATGAGCGCAGCGATGCCTGCGCCACTGGCCTGGTTCTTCCTGTGATGTCGACGTTCTGCACCGCTCCGCGCCAGTCCGAGGCAACCAGAATCGACCCGCGCGGGCCGGGCCAACATGACTCGTAAATGTCCATGCCATCGAATCTTCGTCCCAGAAGTGACAAGGACCCAGCGACCCTGCGGTCAGTCGGGGTCCATCTGTGCGCCACGAGGGTTTCCAAACCCGAACGCTCTGATCCGTAGCGGCGCGTAACCTTCTTCCGGCCAATGCGAGCTCCGTCTTCTTTGCACGCTGCAGTTCGGCGTTTGCGCAGGTCAGAGGCCTATTGAGAGCCGTCTGAGGGCTGGTGGTGGGTCGTGCGGCAAATCGTTATCAAACAGGCTTCTGGAGCGGTTTCTGCAACCGTTTCCGCACCCGATCGACGATCGCCCAGCCGGTGGAAGTCACCCTCAGACCCAGGTCCGCGAGGGGGCTGCCCGCGACCGTCGACCCATCCTCCCGGGACTGTCAGTCGCGAGGGCGAGGATGGCGCCATGGCACGGAGCAATCAGACCTTCGAATCGCCGGTGGCAACTCGCGTTGAGCTCCTCATCGACGCCCTCGGCACGGCTACGCGAGTGGCGGAGTGCCTCGGCGTTACCCGTCCACTGCTGTCCAAGTGGCGGGTTGGCACGGTGATGCCGACGCCGGCACAAGCGAAGCTGCTCGTCGATCTCGACCACGTGGTGGCGCGCGGGTCGCTGATCTACGTCCCGGAGATCGTGAACGAATGGCTGTTTGGTCACGACTCCTACCTCGAGGGTGCTCGGCCCATCGGCGTGCTGCATCTCCGAGGGGTTGCCGATGTGTTGGCCGCGCTTGACTCGCTCGAACAGAGGGCGTGGGGCGGATAGCGGCGGAGAACAGGCCGCTCCAAGCGTCATTCAGCACTGCCCCGATCTCCAGTGCAAGTGCTGCCATCCGCCCGTACTCGTCGTTACCGATTCGATCTGGCGCGACGACCGAATAGCTCTCGCGTGCGCTACTCAGTGGGTTGTCCTGGGCCGGGGTTCCAGCCGTGTGCTGCGCGGGTTGATGATGCGCTAACTCAACGTCGTGATGAAGCCAGGCGCGTCTGGGCCGCACGGGCCGATGAGCTCCGCGCCTGAGCCTCACGCCACGGCAGTCGACGATCCCATTCGCCCCGCTCTTGGACCGACTGAACTAGTTGAGGACTGCCCAGCGTCAAAGCGTCATCGCTCCGGATGCCACGTCGCATGGGTTGGTCTCGCAGTCGTCGTCATCTCCTTCGATGTACCCCGTACCCTTGCTCATGCCATCACCGCACTCGGCGCACCACGACCATTCGGTGTCTCCGTCTTCGGACATTTGTACGTCGGCCATGCCCTCGCCCTCGCATACATGGCAGAGGTAGTAGTGCTCGTCATGCTCGATTGCCATCGATGACCTCCTCGACTCTCAGTGGTGGCGGCCCTTGCGCGCGGAGTGGATATCAGCGGAGGTCGTAGTCCTCATCTTGGCCAGACGACATCCAGATGTCTTCCGCGTACGACCATCAGCTCAACGACTCACCCCAGAGATCGTCCGGGTCTGCATTGTGGTCCTCGCCGATCGTGCAGCGGCAGTCCTCTGCGTAGGAGACCTCGTTTCCCTTTTGGTCAATTTGATCAACGAAACGCTGGTGCTTTGGGCCTGTCGGCATCGATCCTCCTCGATTCTGGCCGAGTCGTTGCCCGAGAGTTCGTCAAAGAGGATCAGCTCGATCGGAGAAAGTTGGGTCTCCACCCTGGAAGACCATCAGCAACCAGAACGGCCGATCTGCGTCACGTCGTTGCCGCTACTGACTCTGATTCGTGCCGTGTTTTGGTCGCGGCTGCGGATCGGCCGAAAGCGTCTTGAGAGACCCACAGGTTCGCCCCGCGCGTCTCGACTCCCTGCCGTAGGGTCGGCTTTGGCAGTGACGGGCTGAAAGGTTGGCGATGGGACTCTTCGACAAGGTGTTAGGCGCCGTGGCGGGCCTCGGCGGCGGAAGCGCCGACGACACCGCGACCTGTCCGTTCTGCGGGTGGGTGGKTGACAGCGACGAGATTTCAGTCGACTTTGGCTGCACCAACTGTGCTGATGGATTCCCCACATACTGCTGCGGGGGCATTTACGAGCAGGGCGAGGACACCTGCGCCAGCTGCGGGGAGCCGCTCTGACCTTGCGCTTGCTCGAGTTGGCCGCTGCCCTCGATCTGGACTGGCTAACCGGCGGCTACGCCGTCCACCAAGCCTGTCTTTGCGCCGCGTAACATCCACACCAGCGTGTCGGCTGGCAGCACAGGAACCGGATGGGCGTCGGTGAGTCAGCCCTGAGCGCCCGACCGAGGGCTTCGAGCATTCCGTCGACCAGCCGGCACTACGAGCTCGGCGTCTACGCACTGCTTCGTCCTCGAGACCTCACCTCACCCCCAGAAATGGCCTGGGATTCTGGTGCGCCGCACCCTTAGCGCGGGGACTCCCCGCCCCGGACTGCAGGTCTCCGCAGGTCAGGGGCATCTTCGCGAGGACGCCGCTATCCCCCCAGGTCTCCGGTCGGTACCGCCGTGGGGAACGTGACGATCAAGGCGACCTCGAGCGCCTAGCTAGACGAAGCCGCCGCAGCACCCACTGGCGTCGAGGTACATGCCTGGGGCAGCGGCAACCAGCCACCCGGCTCGTCGAGACGAGCCCAGGAAAGTGGTGCCCGTGCTGCGCCGCTGGGCCAGTACCGTGGCCCCCGTGAGCGCGCAGGACGACGAGGACGACATCTTCATCGTCGACCCCACCGAGCGGCCCCGGGGCGTCGAGGAGATGTTTGAGGTGCTTCCCGACCGGGACTACGGACCGCAGTGGACGCCGCTCAACACCCGCCTCCATGTGCTGCGCCAAACCCGGTACGCGCTCAACTATCGGGCCCTACGGATCCCGGGCGTACCCCCAGAGGGGCCGTTCGATGTGGCGCTAACCAACGCACTGTTGGCCATCGTCGGGCACGCCGATCCGCACATGACCGTGCGAGGTTCGCGCACCCTGCCGGCCAGCGCCCTGCTGCGCGTGATCGAGGGAATGCAGGCTGCGGCGGTAGAAGACGGGATGGCACCGCTCATAATCGACGTGCCGGTGCTGCGGGACGCGTTGGAGCTGACCCAGCCACTGCGACACGGTCGCGCCGATGATGAGTGGGTCATCTTGCCAAGGGCCCACCTGGAAGCGCTCCGAGCACTCGACGACGTCGAAGGACTCGGCGTCTTGGACGTGGCCGACCTAGTCGTCGCAGACGAGGCATCCTCCACATCCCCCGACACACACCTGGCGCTCACGCTGTTCAAGCAGCGGGTCGAAGAGCACCCGAGTCGAGAGATGACATCGATCGGGGACGCCCTATTGATGCCGATGGTCGAGGAATGCGACTCCTGTTGGCGGGAATCGTTCATTCCGGACGGAGTCGCCGAGGAAGAGGCCAACAGCGGCATGTGCGTGATCTGTAGGTATTTCATCAGCGCAGAAGAAGGCAGGGCCGCATTCGAGCTAGCCGAGTTCCAGCGAAGCTGGGACAAAGATTGACCGCCAGCAGACGCAGCGGTGCGAGCCTCCACCGGATCCCTCGCTCTTGTTTACCCCCTCACAACAGCCTCGCGACGTGGAGGGACAAGGGGCTCACTCGAGAGATAGACCCAGGCTTTCCATGGAGGCACGAGCCTCGGCAGCCCGGATTCCACAATCGTCCACAGGTTGACGGCCCCGCCGATAGCCTGACTCCCGGTTGTTGATGGTTTCAGCACGGGTGAGGACAGATGTCGGGATCGTGGGATGCAGGATCTAACTCGGGTTCACCCGACGATGGCTGGGGTGATCCGTCTCAGCCCCGTCAGGGCGTCAGAGCATCTGCGTTCCCGGTCGTCTCCAACGCACCTGTCCACTGGCTCCTCGCGGGCATCGCGGCAGCACTCCTGGGGGTACTCATCCCGGCCGCAACAGATGGGCTCGGCTTGGCTGCACTCGGTTGGCTTCTCGGCGGAACCGTCGCGATCTTGTTCCTCGCGGTCTTTGTGCACGTAGACCTCAAGAGGCGCAGTGCAGGGCTGGCTCGTGACAGCGATCTGGTGCCTTGGCTCCGCCGTCTCTTGGTCGTGCTCGCCGCCGCTGCCGTCGCGGCCAACTCGTGGACCATCGCGGATGCCGTCGCGAGAGGAAACTGGTGAAGCTGACTCGCGCGTGGGCCTCACTTGCCCTCCTGCCCTTCGTGTTGCCATCGAGTGCCGCAGCGCTGACCGCGCCGGCTTCGCCGGCAGAGTCCTCGGACGCGATCCAACGCTTCGGCGCATGCTTGGCCGCCGGTGGGCAGGGAAACCTCGTTCTGCTCCTTGACACCTCGGCTTCACTGCGGGGTACCGATGCTCAAGGTCGTCGAGTCGAGGCCGCCAACTACTTGCTTCGTGAACTCGGCTCGTTCGCCGAGTACGGAGCCGGTCTCGATGTCGCGGTGGCGGGCTTCTCAGACAACTACCGTCAGACGATGGACTGGACTGCGCTCTCCGAGCGCACCGTCGAGAAAGTCCTCGACTCAGTAGAGGCATACCGATCCGAGGACGACGGGTTCGAGACGGACTACTGGATGGGCGTGGATGGCGCCCGTCGTGCACTCGCGGCCCATGCCGAGGAGGGGGACTGCTCGGCGCTGGTCTGGCTCAGCGACGGCATGAACGACCTCGACAAGCGGGACAGCGACGCGGAAGTCGATGCATACGGGACAGCCAAGCCCTACGGCCCGGCGGTGGAGCTCACATCAGACGACGCGGCCGAGCGTCTCGAACGAGCTGGCGTGGCGGCGCTGTGCCGAAAGGGTGGCGTCGCCGATGCTCTCCGCGTGCAAGGCGTGACCACGTTGGCCATCGGACTGCAGGGCAATCAGCCCGCTGGTGCATTCGACCTGATGAAAGGCATTGCCACCGGGAGCAACGTTAGTGGTGCAGCATGCGGAGAGAGGGACGGCAGTCACGCCGGGACCTTCGTGCTTGCACAAGCGATTGGCGATCTCATCTTCGGGCTCGATCTCATCTCCGACCCCGAGAACGCGCCGAGTCAACGAAGCACACCGCTGTGCCAAGGCGCCGTGTGTCCCGAGGGCACTCACCAGTTCGTCCTTGACCCCTCCATCTCCTCCGTCCGTGTCCTTGGAGGCGCCTCCGGCTTGGAGGACTACTACGCGGTGCTGGTTTCGCCAGACGGCAAGCAGACCCGGCTGGATCAGGGTGCTTCGCTGCGAAGTTCGGGACGAGGCTACGGGGCATCGGGGAGGTGGGTCACCGACACGGTCTTCAGCCTGACGCTCGATCGACAGGCGGATCGAGGCTGGACCGGTGTCTGGAAGCTCATTTTCGTCGATCCTGCGTCGACAGGAGAGGGCGTCGCCCGTACGAACCTCCGCTTGTACGGCGACCTGAGGCCGGCGTGGCTCGACCAGGATCTGGCGGTCCTCACCTCCGGCCAGGTCGGGCCAATGCGACTCGGTCTCGTCCGGAAGGGCGGCACCGTTGTCCGGCCCGACACACTTCGGGGTGTCGTCGAGGTGGATGCGGAACTGGTCCAAGCGGATGGAAGCGACCTTCGGGTCGCCGAGTCATTGGACGCGACCGAGCTCATCGAGCCGGTAGAGCTCGACCTCACGAAGTCTCCGCCCGGGAAGTCGACGCTCAGGCTGACCCTTCGCCAGACCACGGCGTCGGCAGGTGACGTGCCGGGGACACCCCTCGAACCCAGTGTTGTGGACTACCCGGTGGTCGTGGCAGCACCTCCCGACTACCCGAGCGTTCCCGCCGTGGTCGACTTCGGTTCGGGCGAGAGCGCTGATCCGGCGACAGCGACGCTCGGCACTACCGGTCCGGGATGTGTTTGGTTGGAGAGCGCAGACGTGGCGACGTTGCCAGACCAGGTCACAAAGACCTCTGTCACCGCCGACGGGTCGGACGCGGCCTCGTGTAGTGAGGAGCTCACTCTGACCCTCACCCCCGATGACATTGGCTCTGGTCTTGCCAGTGGGTCCCTACGTTTGATGACCCTCCCAGACAACGCCTCGGCCGAACCTGTGCCTGCCACGGTTGGATACACCTACGAGATGCAGCGACCGGCCAACGAGCAGGTGCGATGGCTGGTGCTGGTGGGCCTGATGCTTCTCGGGCTGCTGATCCCGCTGGCCATCCTCCTCGCCGTCAAGTGGCTGACCTCGAGGATCCCCGGGGTCTCACTGACGACGGTGACTGCCTCCGGGGAGGTCTCTGAGAATGCTTCCTTCCTGGATGGCTGGAGACCCGAACCTGGAATGCTCACCCCACGTTCCCTCAGCTCCACGGATCGTCGTCGCGTTCCCGTCGGCGGTCGAACGGTTCTGCGGGCGCGCCCGAACCTGCTCAAGTTGACCGAGCCCGGGGATGTCGTGGTCGAGAACGCGAATTTCGCGGCCTCGAGTGGTGCGCGGTTGCCGCTGGCTGTCCAGGACCACTGGATCGCGGTTCTGGACGGGGCTGACCCACACGGTGGGCCGGTAGAAGTCGTGTTCATCCTGTCATCGGGTGCGCGACGCCTTGACGAGTTGGTGTCGGATGCTCGTGCAAGGATCCCCAAGGAAGTGGCCGAGCTTCGACGACGGTTGGGAACGCCCGTTCTCCAGCCAGCAGGGTCTGACGAATGGGGCGCACCGCGCGGACAGGGAACTGGCTCGCATGCGCAGTCCGGCGATGACGATGAGTGGTGATAGGGAAGTAGGAGAACCGCAGTGAAGAAGTTTCTCGTCGTCGGTGTTGGAGGCTCTGGAGGAGCCACGCTTCGTTACCTCATGGACCAGCTTCGCGCCGATCTTCGGGAGCAGGGGGTTCAGCAGTTACCCGACGCGTGGCAGTTCCTTCACATCGACGTGAACACCACGCCTGAGACGACCGAGGGTCTCGGCGACATCACAAAGCTCGGCGGTCGTTATGTGGCAGTGGGGTCAGCGGGGAACTCCTTCCCTGATGTACGCCGGACGGTGGAGGCACGCCTCGATGGCTCCAACGGCCTCGCCTCATTGGCGACCTGGGTGCCGGGCTCGGCCGCTGACACCGTTCCGGTTGGCACGGGGGCGGGGCAGTATCGCGCCATCGGGAGAATGCTCACCCTCACCCGTGTGAAGGACATCGAAGCCGCGCTCAATCAGGCGTGGCAGGCGCTTCAGCGCCCTACCTCCTGGGGTGGCCTGGCTCAGGCGATGCCCGACCAGGCGCCCTACGAACACTCGGGCTCTGTGGTGCCGATCGTGGTCGGGTCGCTGGCCGGCGGGTCGGGGGCGTCGATGTTCCTCGACGTCTGCCGCATCATGGGCCGAATCGGCGGGATCGATCGCTCGCTGCTCGGAGCCTTCTTGTTCACCCCAGATGTGTTCCAGGCGCTGTTGCCGGACAAACGCAAGGGCATCGACGGAAATGCCATGGCGGCATTGGGAGAGTTGATCGCCGCCCAGGTAGGGGCGTCGGCTGGTGCGGATGGCGACCTCTTGGAGTCGCTCGGGCTCACCGCAGACCGGGCTGCGACGCCTCCGTTCGGTCGCGTGTTTCCGATCGGATCGTTCATTGGCGGCGACGGTGCGCGCTTCGGCGAGACACACGAGGACGTCTATCGCGGGATCGGGCGCGCCCTGGCCGCAACCATCAGGTCGGAGGTTGCGTCGACCGACTACCTCAAGACCCGCTTTGAGAACCCTGCGCCGCTGGACGTTGACCGGACCCGATTCGGCTGGGGAGCCGAGAGCAAGAACATCGGCTGGGCTTCGTTCGGCTACGCAAGCCTCAGTTTAGGGCGTGACCGGTACGCCGAGTACGTGGCGCAACGGCTGGCCCGCACGGCCGTCGATCAACTCGTCGAGGGCTTCCATGACCCGACGAGCCAACTGCTCCCGGTCGAGCAACTTGACCAACTGATCGACAACCAGTGGCTGAGCATCGTGGAAGGGATTGGGCTCGCCCGACCCGGTGAGAGGGCCGGTGACTGGCTTTCCGAGTCAACCCTGCCAGCGACCAGTCGCCGGGACATGGTCTCCCCAGCGACCTCGCCTTTCGTCTCCTGGGCCGAAGGTCTTGAAGCGATGCCGGCTTCGGAGTGGATCACCGAGGTCCGCAATGGTGCGGCGAAGCACGAGGCTGCGGCCGCTGCAACATTGGACGCGCAGGCGTATCGCTGGGCGGAGGATTACGCCGGTGCGTTGGAAGGGAAGACGAAGAGCGAGGTCGTGCGCTTGCTGTCGCACCCACGTCAAGGGTTGCCCTACGCACGCAGGGTTCTTGAGCGGCTGCAGGGTGAGGTCGACACGCTGGTCGAGGGGCTGCGTGGGGCTCCGACGAACCTGACGACGCTCCTCGTCTCAGAAGAGACCGAAGCCGCGGCGACAGCGTTGAAGGCCACGGCGTCGGCATCCCAGGAACTGGTCCAGCGTGTGACCCGTGATGTGCAGGCCAGTGCCGACCGTCGACTTCGTGCCGGAGCGGCGCGACTGATCGGCGAGGTCCTCTCGTCCTACTCGCGCGACGTGCTGGAGGCCCTGCACAAGGCGGTGTCCCAAGCATTGGAGGCGCTGGAACACGCTCGGGGGTCGACCGCTCACCAGGCAGGGTTGGCCATGCTGCGCACCACCGTTTACAGCGAGTGGCCGAAGAACTCCGATGTGGTGCCCCAGAGGTTTGACCACGCCGTCAACGAGGTGCTGCTCACCTCATCCGGGGAGTTCCCAGCGAAGTTCACTGAGCACGTGATGGAGCCGGGGTCCGGTGGGGCGTTTCAGGACAACCTGTCAGCCATGGTTAACGAGGTGGTTCTAGGCCGCTGGGAAAGCGCTGGGGCCGAGCGTTCGGACTTTCCGGTCATCGGGGCAGAGCGCAGTTGGCGAGCGCCCGCCCTCAGGCTGGATCAGTCCGGGAAACCCACGCCCCCCAGCAAGCCGATCTACACGCTGGCACTCTCGACAGAGGAGCTGCTCGAGCGTGCACATGCGTATCAGGCTCGTAAGGGGTACCCGTTCGAGAAGTTCAGCTCGCAATCCTTCGAGGACTATCTGCACGAACGCGGGAAGTCGGACGTCGAGCTTGAGGGACGCCGCGACACATTTGTCCAGAAGTTCGAGGAGGCCACCAAGCAAGCTCGCCCGCTGGTAGGTGTGAGTCGGCCGATGATCTCTGCGATCCACGGGGCCGAGCTGTCGATCGACCTGACGTTCGGTGACATCCCGTTGCACCCGGGGACAGCTGTGGCCCAACGAGCCCGACAGTTGCTGGACGAGGAGGCGGCCAAGCGCTTCGATCGAGCGCTGAAGCCAACCGCTCGCGTGTCACGCATCGCAGTGTTCTCGGGGTACCCCGTCTACAGCCCCTTGGTTTTCACATCCTTCTTGCGTCAACTCCAAGCTCGATGGCTCGGGGAGTCCGAGCATGGCAAGACCGAGTTGTGGAAGCACAAGCGAGCTCGCCCTCTCCCCTCAGCGCTCGCCATGAGCCCCCACGAGCAGGCGGCGCTGATCACGGGCTGGTACCTCGGTCGTGCACTCGGGCTGGTTCACCCACCGGTCAGTCACGGCTCGGATGATCCGGTCAACGTCTGGAACGTTGACACGAACAGCTGGCTCAAGTTCGAGTCACGACTGCTGACTCCACGCGCCAACTATCGGAACCCTCACGGGTTCGATTGGCTGGCTGGCGTCCTCGAGGGTCACACCCTGGCGCTCGCCAACACGGTGGATGATCCCGAGTTGAGCAGCCTGCGACCCTACGAAGCCTTGCGACGCATTGCCGATGGCGGTGCTGACCATTCGGGCGGTTCGGGTCCGTCCGCTGCCGTGAACCTTCTCGAGGCGTGGTTCACGACCGGTGCGTGGCCCTCAGGTCAACCATCAGAGATCACACGACTGACCGAGGCAGACCCTGACATCGAGTCGAGGGCCGAGGCGTTTGTTGGTTGGGTCGCGAGTGTCCGAGAGTGGATCGAGGAGCAGTGGCTGGAGCGAACCAGCAGCTTTGACGCAAACGCCACATATCGACTGCGTGTCGACTCTCGCGAACATCTCCACACGTTGCCACTGTTCGCAGAGATCGCGCTTCCGACCTATGACGCACTCGGAGAGCTCATCAGAGTGGGCGAGAAGGCAAAGGCAAGGGCGCTGACGGGAGGAGTTGGCGGTGCAGCTCCACAAGTCTGAGCTGGTCGTCCTTGTCGCGAGGTCGCGAGAGTCTGCTCCCTTCCTCGACGTCCTGCGCGACTGGTCCGCGCTAGGCCTTGTCGCTGACTTCATCTTCGTCGATGCGGACTCCGAGTCCGGTCCAGCTGGCGCACAATGCATGACGGTCAGCGCGGGGCGCGTCGCATCCACGTCGCTCCAGGCACGGTTGGCCGACCACTCGCGAGTCTTCTCAGCTCATGTGGTTTGCCTGAGCCAGGTCGACGATGAATTCTCCAGCGCAGGGCTCGAGCGAGGTGGGGCGGTGTTCCGAGAGGTTCGCGACGCTCTTCCATCGGTTGAGGTGACGTGGCTGCACGTCATTGCCGTGGCCCAGCCCTCAGCGTGGCCGAGTGTCGCCCCGGACAAAGTGGGGTGGAGGGGTTGTCACAACGTGGTGTTGGTGCCCGAGGATTCACGAGCGCCTACAGCAGGCGTAGCGCAGGTCGAGGCTTCGCCTGTGACCTCGGTTCGATTGACTCATCAGGCCGGCGCTCTGTGCTCTGCGGCGGGGTTATGGGTCGCCGACCGGCGTACGCCGTTCAACGGTGAGCCGGACGCCGGTGGCGGCAACGTGACGGCGCTGCGCACCTTCACCCGCCATCTTGATACCGAGGCAGTGTTGCTCCCCCTGGTGGAGAATGTCATCGACGTGTCAGACA
Source organism: Nocardioides sp. P5_E3 (assembly GCF_054049275.1). Lineage (NCBI taxonomy): Bacteria > Bacillati > Actinomycetota > Actinomycetes > Propionibacteriales > Nocardioidaceae > Nocardioides > Nocardioides sp. P5_E3. Next base: position 1,246 of record NZ_JBFUMR010000032.1, on the reverse strand, counting down.
GGTATCCCCTTCCTACGCTCGACGGTCGACCTGTCCAGCGTGTGGAGGATGAAGTGGGAGTTGCCTCGACCATGGCGCACAGACTGCTTGAGCAGCATGCCGATGTGGTTGGCGCGCGCAGGCGATCGCTCCCGGCGCCTCCAGCTCGTCAGGGGGTCGGGTTCTTCCAGCTCTTCGGCTTGTTCTTCAGGTTCTTGGGCGCCGCGCTGAGACGAGCGCCCAGGGAGTTCGCCCAATGGATGCTCGCCGACGCCCAGAGCAGACTAGCCTCAGCCGCTCAGGCGGTGTTCTTGGGCTCGGGGCCGACGACCCACGTCGTGTCGGTCAAGGGGATCCGGGGCATCAAGGAAGACGGCACGCTGGCGACGCCAGAGGAGTACGACGCCCAGCTCAAGGCATTCATGGTGCAGGTGCCAGGCGCGACCAATCGAATCAGCGAACATCACGACCATTCGAGGCTCTGGAAGGACCTCGTCAACGGTGCGTTCACGCTGCTTGACGGTGGGGGCCGCGCCAAGGGGCTCGATGCCGAGCAGATCGGTGCCGGGACGGCGGTGATCACCAACCCCCGGCGCGTAGTGGCGCCGCCGTCGGCCGTCTTCCACGTCGCGCCCGAGGTGCGCGCCGTGGCCAAGATCGAGCAACTGTTGCCCTACGACGCCGACGCAGTTCAGCGCACCGATGAACTGCTCGCGGAGAAGGCGGACGAGCAGCGCGAGCGGGCGGCGGCCCTGGGCCGGGCAAGGACGGACCTCGCCGCGTGGTCTCAGGATTACGAGCGCTCCTATGTGGGGGTGATCGGCGTCAAGCTCGCAGTTGAGATGGGCAAACTGCGCCACGAGGTCAGGGAGTACGTCTCGGCGCTCAAAGGGGTCGGATCTCATTCGCAGCTTGCCCCGGAGTTCTACACAGCTCAGCAACGGCTCGCCAAGACGCTGGTTCTGCACGCGGTGGGATTCGTCCTGGTGGCCGTGCTGGTCGCTGTGTTGGCTGTGAGGGACTACCTCGATTGGGATGTAGCAGTCGCGCTCCTGGTGGTTCTCATCCTGACGTGGATCGGTTCAGGGACCTTTATCTTTCATCGCAATCAGCAGGCCCTCTTTTCTAGGTTGCAGGATCTTGAGTACCAAGCGGATCTCGTGGCTGCCCGGAGCTCGAACCTCGGCGAGGCATTGGAGGATCTCCGTCGGGTGCAGCGTGTCTACCGCCAGTACCTCTCGTGGGCTCGGGCTCTCGGGTCCTTCAT